>JAOPZG010000094.1 GCA_025964215.1 Conexibacter sp. | reverse complement strand
TCGCGCGTCCGGCGGCCTCGATGCGCAGCGTGACGGGCTCGCCGCCGTCGGCCAGCAGGTCGACGGTGCCGCGCTCGAGCCGGCGCGTGTCGCGGGCGAAGCGCAGGTCGTGACCGACGACGGTCAGGCGCTGCACCGCGCCGCCGGCGTGGGAGAACGCCGCCTCGGAGAACAGCACCGAGCCGTCGGCGCGCTCCTGGTGGATCAGCGTGAGGAAGCCCTCGGCGAAGTGCAGGACGTACCAGTTGTGCAACCGCGGCCGGCGGCTGCGGATGCCCCAGGTCCGGTCGCGTGTGGAGAGCGCGTCGGCGGCGATCGGCGCGCCGCCGAGCGTGCCGGCGATCCGGCCGACGCCGACGAAGTGACGCCAGCGGTCGAAGGTCGCCTCGTCGCCGACGTCCGCGGGCACGTCGATGGGGTCGTACACGTACGGCGCGGCCGTTGCCGTGAACTCCGCCTCGAGGGCGAGCGTTCCGGACGCGACCGCGATCTCCCAGCGCTCCAGCGGCTCGGTGCACGAGAAGCGGAAGGGGCCGTCGACCGGAGTCGCGGGATCCGGCGCCGCAAGCGGCTGCCAGACGCGAACGTTGGTCTGCGAGGCGCCGTCGAGGACGCAGAGGTAGCACTCGGCCACCCCGCGGCCGGGGTAGATGGCGCCGCCGACCACGGCGACGAGCTCCCCGGCCGGACGCTGGATGTTGAAGTACCAGCGCTCGGCCCAGCTCGCCGGGACCGGCGTCGCCGGCTCGCCGCCCGCGAGCGCCGCATGGTGGCGCGGGTAGTCGTCGTCGGCGACGAGCGCGCCACTCCCGAGCTCGGGTCCGGTGGTGACCACGGCGCTCACGCCCTCGCCGCGGCGTCGATCCACCGCTGCGCGAGCCGCTTGACGTCGTCGGTGCCGAACAGCGCCGCGCACGCCGAGCGCTCGACCGCCAGCGCCGCGTCGATGCTCGTCGCGTCGTCGGCCTGGGCGATCGTCATCTTGGCGACCTTGATCGCGAGCGGCGGCTTGCCGGCGAGCTCCTGCGCGATGGCCACGGCCCGCTCCTCGGCCTGCCCGGCCTCGACGACCTCGTTGACCGCCCCGAGGCGGTGCGCCTCGTCGGCGTCGATGCGCTCGGAGGTCATGATGAGCTGGCGCGCGCGGCGAACCGGGAGGGCGCGCGCGGCGCGGACCGTCCCGCCCCAGCCCGGGATCAGGCCGAGGTCGACCTCACCGAACCCGAATCGCGCCCGAGTGCCCGCGATGATGAAGTCGCAGGCGAGCGCGATCTCGAAGCCGCCGGCCAGGCAATAGCCGTCCACTGCCGCGATCACGGGCTTCTCCGTGGTCTCGAGGACCCGCAGCAGGTCGAACCCACGGCGCGTGAAGGCGTATCCGGACTCCGAGTTCAACTCCGTGAACATCGAGATGTCGCCGCCCGCGCAGAACACCTTCTCGGAGCCGGCGATCACGATGACGCGCACCTCGTCGTCACGGCGGGCGCCGTCGAGGGCGTCCTCGAGCTCGGAGATCATCGCCTCGTTGAGCGCGTTGCGCTTGTCCAAGCGGTTGAGCCGCACGAGCGCGACGCCGTCCTGCACCGTGAGGTGGACCAGCGGCGCGACCAGCGGCTCGGTCATGCCGGTCCCCCGTCCGTACCGGCGGCGGGGACGAAGTACGGCAGCGTCGCGCCGTCGCGCTCCCGGAAGACGCACTGGACCGGCATGTCGCACCGCAGCGCGGCGGGGTCGTCGCTGTCGATCCGCGTCAGCAGCCGCGGGCCCTCGTCGAGCTCGACGATCGCCAACGTGTAGGGCATCTCGTCGATGAAGTCCGAGGGCGCGTTGGCGAGCACCGTCGAGAACGAGTAGAGCGACCCGAGCCCCGAGACCGGGCGATAGGTGAGATCGGCGGCGCCGCAGGTCACGCAGCGGCGACGCGGGTAGAGCTGGTCCTCACCGCAGGTCTCGCAGTGCTGGATGGCGAGGACGCCACGTTCGGCCGCCTCCCAGAAGCCGGCGGCGTAGGCCGCAGACAGCGACTCGGCATTGCTCAGGCTCATCGGGGCTCCCTTCCGAGGATCGCGACGTTCGCGTTCGAATACGCACCGCCGGCGGCGGTCTTGAGGGCGATTGAGGCGCCCGGCACCTGGCGCTCGCCGGCCTTGTCCATCAACTGCCGGCAGGTCTCGACGAGCGTCGCGACGCCGACGCCGGCGCCGATGTGCCCGTAGGACATGGCGTCGCCGTTGGTCGACGTCGGGAGCGAGCCGCCAGGCCGGGTCTCCCCCGCGGCCACCAGGGCGCCGGCCTCCCCGCGCGCGCAGAAGCCCAACTCCTCCATGATGATCAGGTGGAAGATCGGGTAGGCGATGTAGATCTCGAGGACGTCGATGTCCTCGGGCGTCACGCCGGCCTGCTGGAAGGCGCGGTCGCCCGCCACCGACCAGTTCATCCGCGTGATGTCGTCGTGCTGGGCGAAGGAGTACGTGCTGACGACGTCGCCCTCGCCCCACACGTAGACCGGGGTCTCGGTCAGCGACCGCGCACGGTCCTCGGTCGTGACGACGAAGGCCGAGCCGCCGTCGCCCAGCATGTTGAGCATCAGCGCGTGCAGCGGCGAGGCGATGACCTTGGACGCCAGGACGTCCTCGACGGTCATCGGCTTGCGGAACATCGCGTTGGGATGCAGCGACGCCCACTCGCGGCAGGCCACCGACACCTCCGCCAGCTGCTCGATCGGCGTGCCCGTCTCGTACATGTAGCGCTCGGCCGTGAGGCCGGGGATCGCGTTGTAGGCCATGCCGAACGGCGCCTCGAAGTCGCGCTCGATGCCCGCCTTGGCGAAGAAGTCGAAGCCCTCCTGGCCGGACAGGTTCGTGAACTTCTCGGCGTGCAGGCAGAGGACGGTCTCGGACTGCCCGCTCTCCACGAGCCCGACCGCCACCTTCAGCAGCGCCGCCCCGGTGGAGCCACCCGCGTTGACCTGGGCGTTGAGGCGGACGGTGGCGCGCATCCCGAGCTCGTCGACGAGGCGCGCGAAGCCGAGGTCCGTGTTGAACCACGGATCGGCGAAGCACGGCGCCATCAACAGCGTGTCGACCTCCTTGCGGTCGACACCGCCGTCCTCCAGCGCCTGCTCGGCGACCGTGATCGCGATGTCCAAGAGCTGTCGATCCGGGAACTTGCCGACCGGCACTTCCCCAATCCCGACAACCGCGGCGTTCCTGCTCATGTACGACGACCTCCGGGCGGTTGCAGACTTGGCGAGCGTCGGCGTACCGCCACTCCATGCAGCGAGTATCAAGCCGGTGCTCATGTGCCTCAACGGTCAGGGGACCAAAGATCGGAGGCCCGATATGGTCTGCGCCCACAACACCGGCGGCCTTACCATTCGGGCGCATGACGGCAACGCAGATCGAGGTCCGAGACCGCCTGGAGATCCAGGACCTCTATGCCGCCGTCGTCGGGTTCCTCGACGCCGGAGCGGCCGACGCGTTCGTCGCGTGCTTCACCGAGGACGCGACGTTCAGCTCGACCAGCGGGCTGCATCTGACCGGTCACGAGGACCTGCGCCGCTTCGCCACCGAGTTCCACGAGCGGGCGCGACGGCGCGACGTCCGGCCCAGGCACCTCGTCGCGAGCGTCCTGCTCGAGCAGGCGGGACCCGACGTCGTCGGGTCCTGCCTGTCGTTCCTGGTCGAGACGCCCCGCGGCGGCCAGCCTGCGCTGGCGATCGCCGCGAGCTACAGCGACCGGCTGCGGCGCGATCCGGACGCGTGGCGCTTCGCGTCGCGCGTGGTCGCGCGTGACGGCGAAGCAGATCGCTGAGCTACTCCCATAGATCGCTGACGCCGAGCTGCGGCGCCGGGACCGGGTCACGGCCTTCGAGCGTGATGTCGACCGCGAGCGACGTCCCGCAGCCGGGGCAGAAGTTCTCGCGGATCACCACCGGCGGGCCGTCGGCCCGGAACCGGACCCGGAGCTCCAGCTCCCGGTAGCGGTCGACGACCGGTGTCTCCACCGTCACCGCGCCATCGCGCCAGTTGCCGGTCGCGTCGGCCAGGGTCTGGGCGCACGCCGCGCAGCTCCAGACGCCGTCCTCGACGAGCAGCGGCGCGAAGGGGACGTCGGCCGTGATCGAGCGCTCCGGACTGGAGGCGATCCGGCGCGCTCGCGTCGCGACGCGGGCCTGCTCGGTCAGCACGGGCGCGACGCGCCCGCCCTCGTCGAGGACCACGCCGTAGAGCTCCGCCGCCTGGCGCGACGTGACGTAGCCGTTCTCGACGTCGGCCCGGACCTCGTCGGCGTCGCGGAGCAACGGGTCCCCCACGCCACCTCCGCCGCCGTTGACCGAGATGAAGACGTCGCCGCGCTGGAGCACGAGCGCGCCCTCCTTGGACGGGTTGTGCTCGTCGCGCCCCTGCAGCCGCTCCTTGGTCGGCAGGATCCCCTGCTCGAGCAGCTCGATCACGTTGGACTCCCGGACGATGCGCCACTCGCCGGCAGCGCCGGCGTAGCCGCCGGCCGACCCGCGCGGCGGCACCTGGGCGCAGGACGTGAACGCCCCGCCCGTCATCTTGTCGGAGTGCAGGATGCAGAGGGCCATGTCGATGCCCATGCCGCCGCGGAACGTGCCCGCGCCACCGGAGTTGGGCGCGACCTTGCGCCACAGGACCATGCCGGGGTTGGCGGTCTCGTCGATCTCGACGTCGGCCACGCCACAGCCGGTCATGGCCTGGCAGCCGTAGGTGTCCAGGCCGTCGGTGACCGTCTGGCCGCCGCCGCCCACGCCCGTCCCCATCGAGGCCGGGAACGAGACGACGGGCTGGCCGCTGCGCCGGTCGATCCCGAACGCGCTGAACAGCGCGAGGTTCTGCGCGGGCTGGCCCGCCACGCGTGCGGCGACGGTGGGATCCGTGCTCAACGCGCAGGCCTGGGAGAGCACGTCGACGAGCATCTTGTTGATGCGCATGCCGGTCTCCATGTGGGACTGGGTGACCGGCGCCGGCGCGACCGAGTTCACGACGGTGCCCTCGGGGCCGAGGTCGAAGTGGATCGCGCGCCAGATCCCGGCGTTGACCGGAATGTCATAGAACAACTGCGCGACCAGCGTCGTCCACGCCTGGCCGATGACCGAGGGACGCGCGCCGTTGATGAAGGCATCGGCCTGCGGGTCGCCGCGGAACTGGATCGTCAGCTCGTCGCCGTCGACGACCAGGCGCGTCCGGACGTTGAACAGGTCGTCGGTCCCGCGCGCGTCGTACTCGACCCAGTCCTCGCTCTCGTAGGCGCCGTCGGGCAGCGACGCGACGACGCTGCGGACGCCGGCATCGGACAGCTGCTTGTTGTACTCGTTGAGCTCGCGGAAGCGCTCCAGGCCGATCCGGTCGATCAGCGCGACGAGGCGCTGCTGGCCGACGTTGTTGGCCGCGATCATGCTGCGGATGTCGTTGAGCACGGTGCCCGGCATGCGGACGTTCGTCGCGATGAACGACTCCCACTGGGGATCGAGCTGCCCGCCGGTGACCACGCGGGTGGCGGGGAAGGCGAGGCTCTCGGAGTAGCTGTCGCGCGCGCCAGGCGCGAACCCGGAGACCGCCGAGCCGCCGATGTCGAGCACGTGCTCGTTGACGTAGCCCCAGCCGATGTGCTCGTCGCCGTAGTAGTAGGGCATGACGATCCCGACGTCGCCCTGGTGGATGGCCCCGGAGGTGTGCGGGTCGTTGCACATGAACGCGTCTCCCGGCCGGACGTCCTCCACCGGGCACTCCCGCAGGACCGCCTCGACGCCCATGACCGACGTCGAGATGTGGAACGTCACGTGGCCGGAGAACGCCAGCTGCTCGCCGTCGCGGTCGAGGATCGCGGTGCTGAAGTCCTTGGCCTCGGTGACGACCGGCGACCCCGACGTGCGCATCAACGTGATCGCCATCTCGTTGGCGATGTTGCGCACGGACTTCTGATGGACCTCGGTGTCGATGACGTCGAACTCGCGAGACGTTGAGATGCTCATCGTGATGCGTCCTTTGCCTCGAGGGACAGACGGAAGTTGAACCAGTTGTCGCGCGAGCACGTGACGCCCTCGGGGACGTAGATGGTCGTGTCGCCGACGTCGACGACGCACGGGCCCTCGACCGCGGAGCCCGGGGTCAGGCTCGCCTCCGCGTAGGTGTGGATCGACTGCCGGCGACGCTCGGCCGGGAGGAACACGTCGATGCTCCCCAGCGGCTCGACCTCGGCCGGCCCGGCCGGCGCAGCGGCCTGCCCGCGGCCCGGCGGCTTCTCGCGCCGGTAGGTGACCTTGATGGCCATGTTGAGCAGGACGACGGGCGATCCCTTCCACGCAGTGCCCTCGCCGTAGGCGCGTTCGTAGATCCGCGGGAACTGCTCGGCCAGCTCGGCGCCGTCTTCGGGCGTCAGGTCGCGGCTGGGCAGCGGCACGTTGACCTCGTAGACCTGGCCGAGGAAGCGGAAGTCGCCGCTGCGCTCGATCTCCAGCTCGTCGGCGGAGATCCCCTCGCGGGCGGCCTCGGCGATCGCGGTGTCGATCATCTCGCCGGTGACGCGGTTGACCTCGCCGACCTGGCTCTCGTCGCTGAGCGACCACTGGACGGTGCGCTCGTACTGGCGCACGTAGTCGGCGATCAGGACGCCGTAGGCCGAGAAGGCCGAGCTGTTGTCGGGGATGACGATCTCCGGGCAGCCCAGCTCGCGGCAGATCTGGGCGGCGAAGAGCGGCAGCATGCCGCCGTAGCAGAAGAAGGTGAAGTCGCGCGGGTCGTAGCCGCGCTCGACGCTCACCTCCCGCAGCGCGTTGGCCATGTTGGTGACCGCGAGGTCGTGGATCCCCGCCGCCGCCGCCTCGACCGACCAGCCCAGCGGCTTGGCGATGCGCTCCTCGATCGCCGCCGCCGCGGCCGCCGGATCGAGCTGGTGGCGGCCCTGGAGGTAGTTGTCCGGGTTGATCAGCCCGAGGGCGATCATCGCGTCGGTGACCGTCGGCTCCTCGCCGCCACGGCCGTACGCCGCCGGCCCCGGCTCCGAGCCGGCGCTGTGGGGCCCGACCTGCGGGACGCCGCGCGAGTCGATCCGCGCGATGCTGCCGCCGCCGGCGCCGACGGAGATCACGTCGATGATGCTGATCCCCGTGTCGAGCTGGCCGAACGCGACGCGCTTGGCGATCGTCGGCTGCCGGTTGGCGAGCAGGCTCGTGTCGAAGCTCGTGCCGCCCATGTCGCCGATCAGGACGTTGTCGATGCCGAGCTGCTCGGCGACATGGCGCACGCCCATGACGCCGCCGGCCGGCCCCGAGCCCAGCAGCGTGATCGGCCGCGAGGTCACGGCCTCCGAGCCGACCGATCCGCCGATGCCCTGGAAGAACGAGAGCGTGCCGTCGAAGCGGTTGGCGGCCAGCAGTTCTTCGAGCTGGTGGACGTAGCGCGTCGTGGCCCGGTGAGAGAGGCAGTTGAACACCGCGGTCATGAAGCGCTCGTACTCGCGGATGACCGGGTGGACGTCGGAGGAGAGCGTGACGAACGCCTCGGGGAACTCCTCGGCGACGATCGCGCCCGTGCGCTGCTCGTTCTGCGGTGCCTTGAACGACCACAGGTAGCAGACGGCGATCGCGTCGACGCCCTTCGCGCGCAGGCGCCGGACGGCCTCGCGCACCGCCTCCTCGTCGAGCGCGACCGCGACGTCGCCGTCGCTGGTGACGCGCTCCTGGATCTCCTCGATGCAGTCGCGGGCGATCACGTCGGGCGGGCTGACCTGGGCATGGTCGTCGTAGTCGTCGGGCCGGGCGCCGCGGGCGATCCGGAACGTGTCCTTGAAGCCCTCGGTGATCAGGACGCCGACCTTCGCGCCGCGCAGCTCCGTGACGGCGTTGGTCACGATCGTGGTGCCGTTGACGAACGCGCGGCAGCGCGAGAGGACCTCGGGCACCGTCATGTCGAGCTGGCCGGCGGCGACCGTCAAGGAGTCGAAGATGCCGCGGCTGTAGTCGTCGTGCGTGGTGAACGACTTGCTGCGGACCAGACCTGACGGCGTGCTCAGCATCAGGTCCGTATGGGTCCCGCCGACGTCGACGCCCACCGCGAACTGATCGGCGCTCGCATCGATTACGTGTTCCATCAGTGCTCCGTTTCACAAACAGATCGCGCCGCCCAGGGATCTCGCGGGCGGCGTTGACGAGGAGGTGCTTGAGGCTGCCTCAGTCTCGTCGCAGCCCCGCGGCTGCCTCAAGGGCCGGACCGCTAAAGCTGAGGCAGCGTTCTTGTGGACCCCGCCAACGCGGCGGCGAACGGGGCCGGTGCGCGCAGGCGATAGCGCGCCAGCGACCACCAGACCTCGACGAGGCCCGCAGTGCTGCGCAGCGAGCAGTCGGTCTCCTCCTCGAACCGGTTGAGGCGGTAGCGGACCGTGTTGGAGTGCAGGTAAAGCTCGTCGGCCGTCACCTGAAGCTGCGCGTCGTTCTCGATGTAGCGCTCGACCGTCTCGAGGATCCGCGCGCCGGACTCCCCGAGATCCAGGAGCGGCTCGACGTATCGCGCGAGCATCGCATCGCCGATGTCGGACTCGTCCAGCACGACCGGGTAGAGCCCCGTCTCGCTGAGGTTCAGGATCTCCGTGCGGCCGAGCGCCATCGCCGTGCGGTGCGCGCGGGTGGCCTGAGCGAACGCGTCGGGCAACTCGTAGATGCTCGTCGCCCAGGCCGCGCCCACCGGCACCGGCGGCCGTTCCGTCGGCAGGCTGCGCGTGAAGCCGCAGATGTCGTCGTCGACCACCGTGAGCGCCCCCTGCCCGCGCCGGGACCGGGTGGTCGCGAGCCCGAAGTAGCTCGCGACCGCCTCGGGCGAGGTCGACGCGCAGCTCACGCGGACCGCGAACCAGCCACAGGACAGGTCGAGGCCGTGCGCGTCGGCCTCGAAGCGCAGCTGCGACCCGCGAACGCTCCCGAAGAGGATCCGCCGGACCAGCGCGGCCTCCTCGAACTCGACCGTGCGCCGCATGCGCAGCTCCATGTTCCGGTAGCCCTCGGAGCTGGCCGAGTTGGCCATGTCGCTCCAGACGCCGAGCAGCTCGGAGAAGTGCAGCAGCACTGCCTCCCGCGCCCTCGACGCCGGCGCCGCGGCGCGGGCTCGCGTCCGCAGCTCCTCCTCGTGGACGCGGAGCGCCTGGAGCAGCTCGATCGCGCTGATGTCCGCCTGCGCCGCCGCCTCGCCGGCCGCGACCCAGGCCGCTCGGGCGTCGTCGCCGGGGAGCTCACGGCGGCGCAGCGCCGTGGTCAGGACGAACCCGAGCTCGCTCAGCTCCAGCTGATCGAGGTCGACTTGGCGATGCGAGGGGAAGGCCGCGCGCAGGCGTTCCCTCAGCCGCGCCGACGGGTCGGCGTCGGCGAACACGGCATCGACGAACTGCTCCCAGTGGTCGTCTGCGCCGCGGGAATGCGCAGTCGAGAAGCCCCCGACGTGTGACCCGTCTACCAGCATTTTTCCCCCGATTCATCGTTCGTTCGGGCGTCGGCAAAAATTTCACCAAACGCCCGTTCACGTTACCTCTGGCCATCGCGGGCGTCAAGCGTCAGGTTCGACCAGCATGCTCCGCCGCCGGTTTCAGCGTTGGTCGGCTCGGGGCAGCGGTTGTCGGACTCGCCAAGAAGGCGTGCCGCTGGACGGTCGGGAGCTACGGCCTGCGGGCGGTCGCCGAGGCGCTCAGGCCAGGCGCGGCATCGGGGAGCCGATGCTCGATCGGCCCTGCGAGAGCGCCGCCACGGTCAGACGCGCGTACGTCTCGGGCAGCTCGTCGGCGTCGATCAGGTCCTGGTCCGGGCGATACCAGAGGTAGATCCAGTTCATCGCGCCCAAGATGTACATCGCGACCCCGCGCGAGGACACCTCGCCGGGGATCTCGCCGGCGAGTCGCGCTTGCTCGATCAGATCGATGATGAAGTCCTCGAACACCTTGCGCTGATCGCGGATGACGCGCTGATGCTCCGCAGAGCAATGACGGAACTCACGGTAATAGACGCCGATCAGCTGAGCGTTGTCGAGCGTGAAGCGGGTGTGAAGGCGGACGTAGCGGCCGATCGCCTCCAACGGGGTGCCGCCCGGCTCGATCGTGGCGTCGAGGATCGGGGCGGATCGCTCGTACACCTGCGAGCAGGCGCGGAAGAGCAGGTCCTCCTTGCTGTCGATGAAGTGGTAGAGGCTGCCCTTGAGCATCCCGACCGACTCAGCGATGTCCTGCATCGAGGTGTTGGCGTACCCCTTGTCGCTGAAGATCGCGATCGCCGCGCTGACGATCTCGGCCGTGCGCTTCAGGTTTCGCGCGTTCCGACCGGTCCGTTCAGCGTTCGGGGTGGAGATGTCGTCCTTGGCTACCACTGCATCAACGTCGCGAGCTCGAGCCGAAGGCCGGGAAGCGCGAAGCGGTTCCACGCCATTCGGATGTCGTCGGTGGACCCCGCAATGTACCTGCTGATCCCGGTGTAGACGGTACCCAGCAGCATCATGATCCCGAGCACGGAGAACGTCCGGACGACCTCGAGGTCGACCGGTCGGCCAGCGTGCCGCTCGTACTCCGCGAGGAACCAGCTGCGGTCCGCCACAGCGCCGATCAGGTCGGTGACCGGTTGCAGATGGCGGCCTGCCGTGTAGTCGAGGGCGAAGTAGCCCAGATCGAAGCGGACGTCTCCGACGTAGGCGAGCTCCCAATCCAGGACCGCTCGCACCCGGCCGTCGGCGACGAGCACGTTGCCGATCCGGTAGTCCCCATGCACCAAACCGACCTGCTCATCGGCAGGGACGCGCGCTCGCAGCCAGGCGAACCCCTCCTCCACCACCGGGTCGCGGATGCCCCGCGTGCGCTCGTGGACCTCCTGCCACCGATCGACGACGGCCAGGAAGTCGAGCCTCGGGAGGTCATCGGCGGATCTGACGAGCTGCAGGTCGTGGATCCGGGCGAGGTGGGCCACCATGTCGCTCGCCACTCCCCGCTCGCCGTCCCAGTCGCGGCGGAGCGCTTCGCGGTCGCGCCCGCGGAACGCGTTCATCGCCTCCCCTTCGACGTAGTCCATGACGAAGAACGGGCCGCCGAACGCCGTGTCGTCGGACTCGTCGATGCCGTGGACGGCCGGGATGGAGATGGCGCTCTGCGCCAGGTCCAGGTAGAGGCGGTACTCGGATCCCAGATCGGTGTCCAGGAGACCGCCTTGTGGCTTGACGCGGACGACCAGTCGGCGGTCCGTGGTCTGGACCGCGTACGAATGGCGAGACCAGCCACCGGCGAGCTGGGTGAGGCTGGTCACCCGCTCGTCCGCGCGCACGGCTCCGGAGGCCACGAGCACCTCCTCGACGGCCGCGCGGCGGGACGCTTCCTGGGATCCGGGATCGGTCACTTCGGCCGACTCAGGCATGACCGGCGGTTCCGGTCTGCGTCTGGAACTCCGCGCCGGCCCAGCCGACGCGGCCATCCTCGGTGACGCATCGAACCAGCGATCGGTCGTTCCACATCGCCTCTCCTCCGGCCCCGTCGCCGTTGGCGAAGACGAGCGGGATGACCCGCACGACGTCGCCCTTCGCCTGGATCTCGACGGTGTCGCTTCGAACCGTGAAGTCGTAGTAGCGCGGGCGATCGAGACCGTCTCGCCGCTCGGTCGTCAGCTTCTCCCGGTAGGCGCTCAGCGCCGCGGTCGTCGCGCCGTCGTAGCTCGCGCCGTCCTGGATCCAGTCCGGACCTTCGAACTTCGCGCGCCAGAGCGCGACCTCCGGCCCTCCTTCGCACAGCAGGTCAAGCCATCGCCAAGCCGTGGGCTTCGACCAGTCCCTGACGCCCCAGGAGTGGTCCTTCGATCCGCGGGCGTCGACCTCGTGCTCGTGGCCGTCCAGGACGACGACGCCCGTCATGCGCCCGATCTCGTCGACATGGCCGTCGAAGAGGCCGTCCCACTCCGGCCGCACCCCGTAGACGTACGCCGGCGACGTCGGCGTGAAGGTCAAGTCATAGCTGACCCGGACCCTCCCGCCGCCGAACCGCTCGGTCTGCGTCACGGCGGCGAGATCGCAGTCGCGCGCGCGGCCGCCGTCGTTCAGCCAACCGTCGAACCGCAGCCGCCACCGTCCCAGCGGCTCCTGCTTGGCGTAGGTCAGCCCGGCGACGGCGAACTCGTCACCGTGCTCGTCGAAGCGACCGCGCTCGGATGCGACGTAGGTCGGGATCTCCGGACCCCAGACCGCGTTGATCGAGCCTGAGTAGCCCTTCGCCGGACGCTTGCCGATCGACGAGAAGCCGCCGATGCCCAATGCCTGGTCGAAGAAGGAGAAGTAGTAGCTCTCGCGCCAGCGAGGATGATCGGTCGGCGTATGGGCAGCGTCCACGTCGGCTGAAGGTGCTAGGTGCATGCCGATCCTTTCGTCGAACTTGTACAAGGGCCCGGGGCGGGTCTCACGGCGTGCAGGCGCCGTTCAGCGAACCTCGGAGGCAAGCGCGTCGACCTCGGCCTCGGCGAGCGCGCGAAGCTGCTGGCGGACGGTGGTCTGCAGCGATGCGCACCACGGCGCATCCGCTCGCCGCAGGATCTCGAGCAACGTCGCGACCGCCGCCCCGACCTCGATGGCCGCGTGGCCGTTCGCGAGGGCGGTCTCGACGTCGGCGAGCTCCTCGCGTCCCGCGACGCCCGGGGCGCCCTCGGCGATCGCCTGGCGGAGCTGGGCCAAGATCGCCTCGCGGAAGGCCTCGAGCGGCGGCCCGTATCGGGTCAGCTCTGCGGCGATGTGCCGAGAGGCGCTGTAGGCCGACAACAGCTGAGCCTGGTCGAACGCCGTCTGCGTGCCATCAGCCGACCTCGCGGCAGAACGAGCTGCGCGCCCGATGGCCACCACCATGTCGGCGGGTTCGATGGGGTTAAACACGGCTCGTCCCCGGCGTCGGCGATGCCGCCATCTGGCTGCTGCGCGCCCGCAACCGGTTCTTGTCGACCTTCCCCACGCTCGTCCTCGGGAGGCTGTCGCACAGCTCGACTTCGCGCGGCGTCTTGTAGCGGGCCAGCAGGCCGCGGCAGTGCTCGATGACGTCGGACTCGGTGAGCACGCTGCCGGGTCGCGGCACCACGTAGGCCTTGACGGCCTCGCCCCACCGCGGATGTGGCACCCCGACGACGGCGACCTCGGCGACGAGCGGATGGTGCCCGATGGCATCCTCGACCTCCTTCGGGTACACGTTCTCCCCGCCGCTGATGATCATCTCCTTCTTGCGGTCGACGACGTACAGGAAGCCGTCGTCGTCCAAGCGGCCGACGTCCCCCGTCGCCAGCGCACCGTCGTGCAGGGCCTCGGCCGTCTCCTCGGGCCGCTGCCAGTACCCGCCCATCAAGCCGGATCCGAGAACGACGATCTCGCCCTCGTGACCCGTCGGTGCGAGCGTCCCGTCGCCCTGGCGGATCTCGATCGCGAGGCCAGGCAGCGGACGGCCGGCCGATCGCAGGCGGCCTGCGGTCTCGCCCTCGAGGCGGTGGTCCTCCGGCGCCAGCACGGATACCACGCCGGAGGCCTCGGTCAGCCCGTAGACCTGCACCAGCACCTCGCCGAACGTCTCGATGGTGCGCTCGAGGGTCTCGGGCGGGATGGGGGCTCCTCCGTACACGAGCATCCGGAGCGTCGAGAGCCGGTAGTCGCCGATGGCCGGGTGCGCGAGCAGGTCGCCGATGCTCGTCGGGATCAAGGTCGTGTGCGTCACGCCGTGTCGCTCGATGGCCTCGAGCAACGCCTGGGACTCGATCTTCGACATGAGGATCGCGCTGCCGCCCGCCCACGCGACGCTGAGCATGTGGACGATCGAGACGTGGAAGAGCGGGATCGCGCAGAGCGAGACGTCGTCCGGCCGGAAGCCGAGGTGGGCGCTCTCGCGCGCGACGGAGGCGGTGAGGCCGCCGTGGGTGATGACGACGCCCTTCGGCCGGCCGGTCGTCCCGCCGGTGTAGATCAGCGCGAGCGGATCGGCATCGTCGAAGGCGGTGGGCGGGGCCGGGAGGTCACCGCGCCGGAGGTCGTCGAGGGGCCGACCCCCCGTCGGCGGGTTCGCGTCGGTGAAGAAGACCTCCGGGGCCGAGGTCAGCCCTTCGATCATCTCGTCCAGCTGCTGCGCGTAGCCGTCGCCGACGACCAGCGTCGCCGCAGCGCAGTCGAGCAGCACGTCGCGGATCTCGGCGGGAGCGAGCCGGTAGTTCAGCGGGACGAGGACCACGCCGAGCCGCGCGGTGGCGTAGAGCAGCTCGATGAGCTCCGCCTGGTTCTGGAGCAGCACGGCGAGGCGATCGCCGCGGCGCAGCCCGTGGCCTGCCAGGCCGGCTGCGAGATCTCGGCAGCGCTCCAGCAGCTCGCGGTGGGTGTAGCGCCGCTCTCCGTCGACGAGCGCCAACCGGTCCCCGTAGCTCGCGGCGTTGGCGTCGATGATCGACGCGATGGAGGTCGGGGTCATCGTGTCGAGCCCTCGGCCACAGCGCGCAACTCGTCCAAGACGTCTTGCTCCTCGTCGGTCGGCGGCTGCCTGTGCCGCACGTCATCTGCCGGGCGCACCGCGAACCCCGTCTCGCGGCGAACGGCCTCGAGCGTGACGCCCGGCGCGAGCTCGTCGAGGAGGAGGCCGTCTCGCGACGGCGTGAACCGGGCCAGGGGCGTGATGACCGCCGCCAGCGCGTCGGGCTCGAGACCCAACGCCTGCCGAGCCACGGGATCGCCGAGCACCGAGACGCGTTCCACGGTCTCGACGAGCGACCGCACGTCGTGCACGGGACAGGCGATAAAGAAGCGCGGGGCGACCGCGGTCATCGTCGCCAGGCCGGCGCTTCCCGGTCCACGCAGCTTCCAGCCGCCGGCGCGCGGGAGCCCGATCAGGTTGGCGTTGCCCCGGCCGTCGACCTGCAGGCCCCCGGCGAACATCACCGGTGCCCGCCCCAGGTCGTCGAACGCGTCGGCCTGGTGGAACGTCGCGCGGCGACCGGCCACGAGCGCCGGGTCGTAGCAGCGCTTGCCGAGATGGCTGAGGTCGTGCGGGTCTCCCAGCACGTAGCTCGCCGACACCACCGCCTTCAACGACGGAGCCCAGAGCCGGCGCGCCACGTGCACCGCCAGGGCGACGTCGGCCTGGTTCGCCCCCGCGTGGACGCGATCGCCGTCGCGGAGCTCGCGCGCGAGGGCCAACACGTACAGGTCGCTCAGCACATCAGGCTCCTCAGGCGGCCCATCCCGATCCGCGCCAGGTACGCGTCCTCGTCCTCGCAGTCCAGGATCTGCGTCTGGAGGAAGCGCGCGAGGCGGTCGGGGTCTCCGTCGCGGCGGGCGCCCCGCGCCTCGCTCACGTACTCGGCGATCCAGGTCTCGTCGACGCGGAGCCCGGAACCGGCGAACGGATGCGTTCCGAAGGGCGCGCGCACGACGACATCCGCCTGCCACGGAACGACTCTGTCGGGGGTGCGTCCCAGCGTCTCCGTCGAGACGATGCGCTCGACCTGGACGACACGATGAGCTGCCGCCCCGCGCAACAGCGAGTCACCGAGGTCCGGGCCCCAGAGCAGGATGTTCCCATCGGCGTCCGCCGCCTCCGCCCAGACGAGCGCCACGTCGACCTCGAGCGGCCGGACCTTCAGGAAGGCCTTGCCGGTGGGCTCGTCGACGGCGGCCTCGATCAGCGGGTTCGCGACGACGGCGGTTCCGACGCCACCCACCCAGGTGCCGAACGGCAGACGCTGGGCACACGCCCGCAGGCTGGTGAGGTGCACGCCCTCGTCGCTCTCCCAGATCTCGAGCCTCCCGTCCTCCGCGGCCCACCGCATCGCCGGCGGCATCGGCGTCAAGTCCTCCGCGCCGACATAGGGGCACACGAGCCGCCGGGCCAGGCCAGCCGCGATCACGATGTCGAGACCGAGACCGGCCGTCAGCCCGCCCACGATGGTGAGGTCGGAGACGTTCGCGCGGATCAGCGCCCGGACGAGGGCCATCGGCTGGCCGGCGTTGAGGCTGCCGCCGACGGCGACGGTCGCGCCGTTGGCGATCACGCCGATGGCGTCGTCGAGGTCTTGGACTACGGTCATCCGCCGTCTACCGTGCCAGCGCGCCCGGCGTGCGGCAATGGCGGCGGCCCTAAGGTCTCCTAGGCCGTCGTTGTCGACGCCACCAACGTGGCGGGGCTACGCCGGCGGCAGCGGGCTTGCCGGCGTCAGGATCGCCAGGGCGTGATCCGCATAGCGACGGGCGATCGCCCCGGCGGGCTCCTGGCCGTGCGGGTCGTACCACTCGGCGAGCGAGCTGATCGCGCCCACGATGAAGAAGGTCGCGTAGCGCGCGTCGATGTCCTTCGACGCCTCGCCCCGCTGCTGCGCTTCGCGGATGAGCTCGACGGCGAAGTCCTCGTAGATGCGTCGCTGCTCGACGATCCGGGTGCGATGTGGCGGATCGAGGTGCCGCCACTCCCGCACGTACAGGCTCATCCGGTCGATGTTCTCGAGGAAGAAGGTGATGTACCGCTCGAGGTACGTGTGGAGGCGGGAGAGCGGGGGCGCGTCGATGTGCGCCGCCTCGTCCAGGATGGCCGATGCCTCGTCGTGCACCCGGTCGAGGATCTGGAACAGCAGATCGTCCTTCGACTCCAGGTAGTAGTAGAGACCACCCTTGTCGATCCCGGCCGTGTCCGCCAGCTCCTGCACGGTGGTGCTGGGAAACCCGTTCCGAGAGAAGAGGGTGATCGCTGCGGCGAGCAGATCGTTCTGTCGCTTTTGTCCCTTGCGCCCTCTCGTGGCGGTTCTCCGATGGTTGCCGGTGTCTCCGGAGGGCAGGGCCACAGCACAACTCTACTCAGGCGACGTCGCACGGCTCTGCGATCCCAACCATCTCGGACGCGACGCCCCACTACACCCCGAGGTGCTCCCGCGAGCTCTCGAGGAACGCCCGGGCCGCCGGCGAGAGCTCGCGGTCGCGCCGCCGGCCGAGGAAGACCTGGTGGACCAGCGTTCGCTCCGCGAGCCTGACGGTCACGGTGCCCGAGCCGTCCGTGCCGGCCTGCGAGGACGGGAGGATCGCGACCGCGAGGCCTTGGGCGACGATCGCGCGCATGCGGGCCGTGTCGCTGAACTCGAAGGCCACCTGGGGCTCGAAGCCGGCGCCGGCGGCAGCCCGCTCGACGAGCGTGCGGATCGTCGCGCCGGGGTTGAAGACCGCGAAGCGCTCGTCTCGCAGGTCGCGGATCGAGATGCGCTTGCGTGCCGCCAGCGGGTGCTCGGCCCCGACGCACAGGACGAGGCGCTCCTCGTCGACGAGCAGCAGCTCGAGCTGACGGCGCTCGGCCTCCCCCACGGCGGTGAGCAGGGCCAGGTCCAACGTGTCGGCGCGCAGCCGGCGCGCGAGGTCCACGCTCAGCGCGTCGCGCACGTCGAGCTCGATGCCCGGGTGCAGGCGATGGAACACGGCGACCAGCTCCGCGACGTCCACGGGGCCCGGCGTCGTGCTGACGCCGAAGCTGACGCGCCCCCGCAGCAGCTGGCGCAGGTTCTGCGCGTCGGCGCGTGCCGCCTCGACCTCTCCGAGGATCCGTCGCGCCCGCTCGACGAGACGCGTGCCGGCCTCGGTCAGCGCGACACGCCGCGACGTGCGATCGACCAGCGGGACGCCGAGCTCGAGCTCCAGCGAGCGGATCTGGCGCGAGAGCGCCGGCTGGGCGACGTTGGCCCGTGCGGCCGCCCGGGTGAAGTGCTGCTCCTCGGCCAAGGCCACCAGGTACCGCAGCTGCCGGATCTCCATGCTGTAACGGTATTGGTCCAAGACCATCAATGTCTTGGACTTCGCCGACGCCAAGCGCGAGCGTAGGTCGCATGGACGTTCTGTGGTCTCCGAGTGCAGCGCGTCGCGAGCGCGCCTCCATCACCGCCTTCGCACGCTGGGTCCAGGACACCCGCTCGGTCAAGGTGACCGAGTCCTATGACCAGCTCTGGCGCTGGTCGGTCGATGACCTCGACGGCTTCTGGCGCGCGATCTGGGAGTACTTCGACGTGCGCTCGTCCGGCACATGGGACACCGCGCTCGGCGCACGGGAGATGCCCGGCACCGCGTGGTTCCACGGTGCCCAGGTGAACTACGCCGAGCACGTCTTCCGCGGCCACGATCCGGCCGCGGCAGCGATCCACTTCGCCTCCGAGCGCGGCGAGCTGCAGGCCTGGACCTGGGGCGGCCTGCGCGAGGAGACGGCGCGGATCGCGGCAGGGCTCCGGCGTCTCGGGATCCGGCGCGGGGACCGCGTGGCGGCCTACTTGCCCAACGTCCCCGAGACCGTCGCTGCGTTCCTGGCCTGCGCGTCGCTCGGCGCGATCTGGTCGGCGGCGGCACCCGAGTTCGGCGCCTCGTCGGTCATCGACCGCTTCGCCCAGATCGAGCCCAAGGTGCTGCTCGCGGTCGACGGCTACCGCTATGGCGGCAAGGACTTCGACCGGCGGGACGTCCTCGCCGAGCTGCGTGACGCGGTCCCCTCGATCGAGACGGTGGTCGTCCTCTCCCACCTCGGTTCCGAGCCAGCGGCGGGAGCCCTGAGCTGGGAGACGCTCACCGCGACCGACGACGAGCTGCGCTTCACGCGCGTTCCGTTCGATCACCCGTTGTGGGTGGTCTACTCCAGCGGCACCACCGGCCTGCCCAAGCCGATCGTCCACGGCCACGGCGGGATGCTGCTCGAGCATCTCAAGTTGATGCACCTGCACGTCGACGCCCAAGCGGGCGACCGTGTCTTCTGGTTCACGACGACGGGTTGGATGATGTGGAACTTCCTCGTCGGCGTCCTGCTGACGCCCGCGTCGATCGTCCTCTACGACGGCAACCCCGCCGGCGAGGTGCTCTGGGAGCTCGCCGCCGACGCCCGCGTCACGACCTTCGGGACCTCCGCGTCGTTCATCTCGGCCTGCATGAAGGGCGGCGTCGAGCCGGCCGGCAACGGTCGCGACCTCAGCGCGCTGGTCGCCGTCGGCTCCACGGGCTCCCCCTTGGCGCCCGAGGGCTTCGAGTGGATCTACGACCAGCTCGGCGCCGACACGTGGTTGTACTCCATGTCGGGTGGGACCGACGTCTGCACCGCGTTCGTCGGCGGGGTCCCCACGCTGCCCGTCCACCGCGGCGAGCTCCAGGCGCCGGCGCTCGGCGCCGACCTCCAGTCCTGGGACCAGGACGGCCGGTCGCTGACCGGTGCGGTCGGCGAGCTGGTGCTGGCGCAGCCGATGCCCTCGATGCCGGTCGCGTTCTGGGGCGACGCGGACGGCTCCCGCCTGCGGGCGTCCTACTTCGAGCACTACCCCGGCGTCTGGCGCCACGGCGACTGGATCGAGATCACCGACCGCAACACGGCGATCATCACGGGCCGCAGCGACTCCACCATCAACCGCGGCGGCGTCCGCATGGGCACGGCGGAGATCTACCGCGCCGTCCTCTCCGATGAAGCGGTGGTCGACGCGCTCGTCGTCGACCTGCCGCGCGAAGGAACCGAAGGTTGGATGCCGCTGTTCGTGGTCCTGCGCGATCAGGACGAGCTCACCAGCGAGCTCGTCGCATCGATCAAGCGCCGGATCCGCGCCGACTGCTCACCGCGCCACGTGCCCAACGAGATCGTCCAGGTCGCCGAGGTCCCACGCACCCTGAGCGGCAAGCTGCTCGAGGTGCCGGTCAAACGCATCCTCATGGGCACGCCTGCCGATCAGGCGGTGTCCCGCGACTCGCTGGCCAACCCCACCGCCCTCGACCCCTTCGTCGCGATGGCGGCGGCCCCGGCGTGAGATCGGGCTCGGGCGCTGCGCTCCGAGCCCGTTGCGGCGATCCTAAGCACTCAAGTCGCTGGAGTGCTTGGAGCCCCAAATCCACCCTCATCCCCGGCAACGCATGCCTGACCCTCTGCCGCGGACACCTACGAATAGCCTGCACAACGAAGACATTTGCGCGCGCAGACTCGTCGTAGGGCATGCAGGAGGTCGGGGGTTCGAGCCCCCAGGCTCGGTGCGAAGCCCCCGCGAGAGCGGGGGCTTCGTCGTTCCGTCCCGTCGTCGTCGCTACGGGCAGCGCCGCCGGTCGTCGGCGACCCGTCTCGCGACGCCGGCGAGGCGGCGCGCGCGAACCGGCAGGAAGAGGTCGGGCTGCCCGCCGGGCATCCGCCGGTGGGCGCGGAAGGTGATGGCGGGGTCCTGGCTGGAAGGCACTTGCCTTGGACAGCGCCCAAGCGCGGAGACCTGCGCGTCGACCTCGCGGCGGGTGAGCGCGACGCCCCACGCGGGCGGTGAGAGCGGTCGCAGGAACACCGCGCCACCGCGGCGCGGGTCGGCCAGCAGCGAGACCGATTGGGCGACGAGGAACGCCGTGAGCGCCGCGGCGATCGCCATCCGGCGGAGCGTCGCGCCTTCGAGCCACACGGCGGCTCCGGCGATCGCCAGTGGCAGCAGCAGAGCCTCGACCGGCGGCATCACCGAGAGCGAGGTCCCGACCTTCGTGACGGAGGCGAGGGTCAGCGCGGTCCCGGCCCCGAGCGCCACGGCCACGCGCCCCTGCCGCGGATCGCAGGTGCGCCAACCGCGTCGCCAGGCCGCAGCGGCGGCGAGGACCCCGAACGCGAGCGGCGTCAGGTTCCAGGCCGCCTGGACGCCGACTCCGGCCAGCGGGCGCAGGGCGTGGCGTCCGACCTCGAGTTGCGCGAGGACGGTGTCGTCGACCACGCCGGTGCCGAAGACCACCAGCGATGCGGCTCCGAGCACCGCGAGCGTCGCGACGAAGCCCGTCGCGGCGGCGCGGCGGTCTGCGGCCGCCCACACGCCGAGCAGCGCCGGGATCGCCATCGGCAGCTTGATGCCGACCGCGGTCGCCAGGAGCGCTCCCGCCCAGCGCGACCCGCGTCGTCGCGGCGCCAGGACGAGCGCTCCTGCCAGGCAGGGGAGCGCGAGCGCCTCGGGTTGGAAGCTGCCCTGCTGATGGACCGTCCACGGCAGCAGCACCCCGAGCGGTGGCGTCAGGGCCATCGCCCAGCGCGAGCGGCTCATCCGCCAGACCGCGGTGGCGAGGAGCGCGAGCGCGAAGAGCTGGAGCGCCACCATCACCGCCCGCAGCAGCTCGAGCGAATCGCCGATAGCCAGGATCCCGGCGCCGGCTATCTCAACGGGCGGCGGGCGCGAAGGTCGCGAACAACGTCGAGAGCTCGCGAGGGGTCGCGCTGCGGGGCCTGCGGATCAGCGCGGCCACCCCCTTCCGCGAGGGGCCGCCGCGGGTCGCCTCGCGGCCTAGTGGTGGACCTTCAGGTCCAGGTCCGCCCCGACGTAGCGCAGAGCGGAGGCCTTGGCGGTCATCTTCGAGCCGTGGCCGGTGACCTCCAGCTCGGCGACGCCGTGGCTGTTCGTGGTCGCCGACTCGCCGCCGAGCTTGACGGTGGCCTTGGCGACCGGGTCGCCGGCGTCGGTGACCTCGAAGCGCAGCGTGTGCTCCTTGCCGTCCGTCAGGCTGCCGGAGTCCCGGGCGAGGCTCAGGCCCGGGAGCACGTGCGTCACGTAGGTCGCCGTGCCCGGCGCCGCGCCCACCGAGAACGAGGCGAAGAGGTTCAGCTCCCCGTTCTCGACCGGCGTGCCGTCGACCGCGTAGGCCGACGTCGCGTGCTTGGGCGCGCCGGCCTCGACCGTCGCGCCCCACGCCGTGAGGTCGAGGTTCGAGCGGCGGGCGTACGTCGTCGCCGCACCGTCGACGATGTCGGTCCACGACACCCACAGCCGCCCGTTGGCGGTGTTCGTGATCGTCGCGTAGCTGTTCGTGGAGGTGCGCCCGAGCACCGCCGAGAGGCCGGGCTTCGCCTTGCCGGGGACGCGCCACACGCGGATCCGGTCCAGGCGGCTCGTCCCGGTCGGGTAGGCGATCCACTTCTCGCCGCCGTCGAGGGCGACGATCGGCGTCCGCGCGCTCATGCCGAAGGTCATGCCGCTGGTCCCGGGCATCAGCGCCGGCGCGGTGGACTCGGAGCCGTCGAGCGCGAGGTCCAGCTCGTAGACGCCGGGCGCCGCCGCGTTGTTGGAGTACCAGGCGAGGTTCAGACCGCCGTCGGTGGACATCCCGACGTCATAGGGGCTGGGGGCCGACGGGTGCGCCACGGTCGGGGTCGCGGCCGAGACGTCGGCGTGCGTGAAGAGCCCGAGCGTCGCCGCCCACGCCTGCTTGAACCCGCCGGCGGCGGTGTAGACCGCCGCCACCGGGCTGCCGTATGCCTGGTCGCCCGGCGCGACGATCGAGGCGGGCTCGACGGCCCAGCTCGCCCCGCCGTCCGTGGACACCGCGTCGTTGAGATCGCTGTTCGGGTCGCCGGTGACGGTCGTGTGGATGCCGCCGAAGAACACCCGGGTGCCGACGCCGGCCGGTCCCGCCGCCAGCGCCGGGTTGGCGAGCGTCGCCCAGTCCTGCGCCACGGTCGCCGTCGCGCCGACCTTCCCGGCCGAGCTGACCTTCGTGACGAACAGGCTCTGCGTCGACGGCGACGTCCGCGCGTTCCAGGCCACGCTCGTCGAGGCGTCGGAATTGAAGAGCACCGCGACCTGATCGGCCGGGGTCGTCGTCCCGACGCTCGTCACCTTCGCCCACGGGGCGGCGCCGGCCGGCGCGGCGAGCGCCAGGCAGCTCAACAGGACGGCGGAACCCGCAAGACGCGTGCGCATGGACCAGCAACGCTAATTGGACCTTTGGGCCAGCGCAAGCGGCGACCGCAAGGGCGACCTCGTCATCCGGTCGCGCGTCGCCGCCCGGGCTCCGCCGAAGTGGCGTCCTGGCGCGCGATGCCTCAGCCGAGCTTCCTGAAGCTCCTCGTCGCGAAGCCGTAGTAGTCGTCGACGCCGAGCTCGTCCTGATGGACGGAGACCTGGGTGGGGATGCCGGTGGTCTTGTCGTAGGTGGCCTGGAAGGCGTAGGGCTTGTCGGCCAGGTAGCGCTTGATGAGGGAGAACAGCCGGGCGACCGTCTTGTAGTCGCCGTAGCCGGTGGCCGGCTTGGTGGTGGCCTTGCCGCCGCGGACGGTGACCGTGGCGCCCGGGCGCCCGCAGGCGCCGCAGGAGACGAGGATCTTGTAGGTGTAGCTCTTGATCGCGGCCTTCTTCCACCGCGCCTGCGCGCCGGCGAGGCGGCGTACGGCGCTCTCCCGGGACGGTGACGCCGCGGCAGCGGCGGCGGCGGTCGGCGGCAGCGGCGCGGTCAGCGTGTCGGCGTACTGCGCCGGGGCGCTCACCTTCAGCGCGATCGAGAGCTTCGGCTGCGCGGCGGACTTGGCGGCGCTCAGCGCCGCGGCGTCGAACGGGAAGACCACGTCCATGGTCTTCCCGGCGGCGATCGTCAGCTGCTGGACCGGCGACGTCGCCTTGGCGTCGGGCAGCGACGCGGTGGCCGTGAGCACGCAGGCGACGTGCGCGGTGCAGGCCAGCTTGGCGGTCACCGACGTCGCGTCGGACGTCGGGTCCCCGCGCCCGTCGACGACCGGGCCCGTGGCGACCGGCGCCGGCACCCTGTGGCCGCACGTCGCCGCCGCCTTGGTGTTCGGCGACGGTTGGCCGGTCCCGGCCTTGCGGCCGAATTCGAGCGCCAGCGTCGTGACGCTCCCGCCACCGCCGCTGCTGACGCCGATCCCGACGTCGCGGAAGCGCGGGTCGAAGATCTCGGTGCACGGGACGCCGGCGCGCTTGACCATGTCGGCCAGGAACGCGTAGGGCGAGGCGCCCGCGTCGAGCACGGCGAAGCCCTCGTTGTAGGCGGCGGCCTCGTACCCCTTCTTGGCGAAGCGCTTGGTGATGTCGGTCAGCGACTTGCCGTGGCTGCCCGAGCCGGTCGCGGCGAACTTGTCGGACTGCGCCTGGCCGACGGTCTCCAGCGGCCCGGCGCGGCGCAGCGCCGGCAGGCCCTGGGCCTTGCGCGCGCCGTTGAGCAGGCAGAGCAGCGCCGCCCGGAAGTCCGCCCGCGCGGCGGGCGGGATGAAGTACAGGTAGCCGTTCTCACAGACCGGGGCCCTGGCGATCGGCGCGCCCGCCGCCTTCGCCTTGGAGCTCCCGTAGAGCACGATCGGCGCCGCCTGCGTGACGTGGCCGGTGAGCTTGATGACCAGGTAGGCATTGCGCTTGGCCAGGTGCTTGGGTCCGCTCTTGGTCAGCTTGACCTTGATGGACAACTTGCCCGTCTTCTTCGCCTTCGCCGAGCCGGCGGCGATCAGGTGCAGGCCGACCGTGACCTCGACCTTCCCGGTCTGGCCCTTCTTGGCGCGGACGTGGACGGTCCAGCCGCGCTGCAGCGACGGGCGGGAGACCTGCGACGGGAACGGCGCGTAGAGCCAGGAGGATCCGTCGTCGGTGGCGGGCCCGGTGCCCGCGCCGTCCTCGTCGACGCTCGAGTCGTCGTGCAGGCCGACGGTCGTCAGGATCGGCGCCGACGGCGTCCCGCCCGTCCCCGGCAGGTAGCGGACGACGAGCTGCACGCGGTTGCCGGCGGCCTTCGGCGAGCACGGGCCCGCCGGGGCGCAGCGGTGCTCGGGCTCGTCGCCGAACGTCCCGTTGGCCTGGTCGTAGGGCAGCTCGACGTACAGCGGCGCGCCGGGCGCGCCGACCGCCCACGGCGCCGGCGTGCCGCTCCGATCGTCCTCCACGATCACGCCGCCGAACTCGCCCGGGCGCGTCGTCACGGCGCACGGCTGGTCGGAGGCGGTCCCGACCGCGCACAGCGCGGGATGCGCATCGGAGAGGTCGATCGACGGGATGACCTCGAGCTGCGCGCGCGTGCCGCCGGCCGCCGCGCAGCCGTCGGGCCCCGCGGTGGAGAGCGCGACGCGCACGTAGGAGATGTCGTGGTCCTCGGAGGCGCTGCCGATCCCGCCGTACTCGGTCTGCGCCGCGCCAACCGCCGGCGTCGCGGTCCCGACGCCGCCGGCGCAGGCCAGCGCCGGGCCGGGGTCCGGCGCCTTGGCGTCGGACTGCCAGGTGGTCGGATCCGCCGAGGACGCCGCGGTGGCGGTGGCCACGGGCGCCAGCGCCACGATGGCCGACATGACGATCAACCAACGGTGAGGGCGACGCATTGGCGGAGTCTGCACCACGGAGCGCTGCACGTCACGCAATTGCGCACGCGACCTGAACGCGAGCGACCCGCGGTGGTACGTTCGCCCCTCGGATCGCCACTGAAGGGTTGCCATGCCTCGGCCGTCGCCGCGTCGTTCTCGCCGAGCCGGTGGGGCGGCAGCGATCCTGGCCGCCTGTCTCGTCGCCCTGCCGGCGCTTGCCGCGCCCGGCTCGATCGCCGCGACCAAGCGCTGCAGCAGCGGCCAGGTCAAGCGCACCGTCACCTACAAGAGCGTCAAGGACCGGCGCCGTCACACGGTCACCGCGTGCGGGCCGCGCGGGCCGCTCGCCCCGGGCCTCACGGCCGCGGGGTCGTCCAAGGGCGTGGTGGCGAGCGTGCTGCGCCAGTCGCGCCGCTTCGCCGCCGCCGCCGCGCCGGCGCGGGTCGCGCACCTGCTGCGGGGACGGCCGGCGCGGCGGGTCGGGGGCGCCGACGCCGTGACCGACGCCGCCGCCGACCGATGGTTTGCGATCCTCAACGGTGACGGGCCGCTGGCGCACGCGGCCACGCCACCAACCACTACACCATGACCATCCAGCGGGTCCGCGACGACGGGACGCCGCTGTAGATCCTCGGGAGACGCTGCGACGCGACCACGGGAGGGTGAACGCTCACGGGACACGCCGGGCACACGGGAGCGGTCGATCGCAGCATCGCCATCACGCTCCGGCGGGCCGAAGGGCCTCGTCGCCGGCGCAGAGGCAGGCGACGAGGCCGGGTGCGGTCAGGCCGCGCGGGGCCGTCCGGGTCCTCCGGCGGCGGCGCGGAGCATCGTCCGTGCCCAGGACGCCATCTGCGCCTCGCGGCGGCGGCGATGCTGAGCCTGGCGGCGCGCGCTCGAAGCCAGGCCGAGCGTCTGCGCCGGTCTCGGGGTCTCCCCGCCAGACGACGCGTTCAGATGGCCGGGCATGGGTGGGTGGTCCTCCTTTCGACTCGCAGGTGCGACGGGCTCAGGCGGCCTCGAGCTCGCGCGGGGCCGCCTCGGCGCCGATCGAGATCTTCTTGGGCTTCATGCGCTCGGGCTTGGGCACGATCAGCGACAGCACGCCGTTGTCGATGCTGGCGGTGATCGCCTCGGCGTCGACGCCGTCGGGGACCCTGATCTGGCGCTCGAACCGGCCGAAGGCGCGCTCGCGGTGGGCCAGGTTGATGCCCTCGATCTTGGCCGGCGCCCGGCGCTCGCCGCGGATGATGAGGTAGTTGTCGATCAACTCGATCGACAGGTCCTCGGTCGTCAGGCCCGGGACGTCCATGGCGAGCACCAGGTCACCGTCGCTCACCGTGACGTCGGTCGGGGGCAGGAACGCGGGCGTGCGCGTCAGCTGGGTCACGAGCGGCTCGAAGAGATCGTTGCGAAGCATGATCGCTACCTCCTGGGTCGTAGTGCCTGAGTGATGGATGACCTTCTCGGTCTGCCGAGCATCTCAGCCCGACACCTCCTAAATAGGCCGGCCGCCGGTGATGTCAACCCGGGCATGGATCACGCTTGGCCGGCGCCCCGCAGGGGAAGATCCTTGGCGCCTTGCCCACCGGGGAGAACAGCGCCGAAGCCCAACGCCACCTGGTCGAGGACGCCGATCGGCTACGGATCGAGGTCGAGCTGGGCGAGCGGCTCGACCGCCGGCTGGCCGAAGACCTCGGCCGCTCGACCCCCGCTCGGCGGCCGTCGACCGGGAACGCCGAGAGCCCCGCGCCGAGACCGGGAGCTCGCAGCCAAGACGACGAGCAGCGGCTCGTCGCGGCGGCGCAGGCGGGCGATCCGCGCGCAAGATCTGAGCTGATCGAGGCATGCCTGCCCCGCGTCGCGGCGATGGCCCGCACCTACCGCAGCGGGCAGGTCCAGCAGCAAGAGCTGCTGCAAGAAGGCGTTGTTGGTGTCCTGCGAGCGGTCGACCGCTTCGACCCCGCCCGCGGTGTGCCGTTCTGGGGCTATGCCACCTGGTGGGTGCGCCACGCCATGCAGCAGCTCGTATCCGAGCTGACCCGCCCCGTGGTCCTGTCCGACCGGGCGCTGCGCAACCTGTCGCGCCTCAAGCAGGCCCAGTACGAGGCGGTGCAACGTGACGGCCGCAACCCGAGCCCCGCGGAGCTCGCTCGCCGCACCGGGCTCGAGCTCGACCAGGTCGAGGACCTCTTGTCGACCGAGCGCTCGCCACGCGCGCTCGACGCGCCCGCGGGCCACCACGACAAGGACCTCGGGACCTTCGGGGATCTGCTCGTCGACCCGCTGGCCGAAGACGCCTACGAAGACACGCTGGCGGCCCTCGAGATCGAGCAGCTCCACCGCTTGCTCGCCGGCCTCTCAGACCGCGAGCGCGAAGTGCTTCGCGCCCGCTACGGCCTCGACGGGCCCGAGCAGACCCTGCGCGAGATCGGCGACCGGCTCGGCCTCAGCCACGAGCGCGTCCGCCAGATCGAGCGTCGCGCGCTCACCAAGCTCGCCTCGGCGATGCGACCGGGGACGGCGGGCTGAGCACGATCGGCGCCGGACGCTCCGAGGCGCCCGGGTCGGCGAGGGCCCCGCTTGCGGGCTTGGCGCGCCGACCGCGTGCCGGAGGCTGAGGGTCGGGTCCTCCGCTCCTCGCATGGCGCGCGCGGCTGCGGACTTCCCGCCCTAGTCCGTGGCGGGCTTGCGCCGGCCGAAGCCGACGCCGTCGACGTAGCTCAGGTGGCCGCCGAGGTAGCCGCTGAGGCCGAGCAACCCGCCGGCGGCCAGAGAGAGTGCCACTCCGCGACCGCGCGCATCGCGGCGACGGGCGGCCAGCGATGCCACCTGCAGCCCGAGCGCCGCGATGTTGGCGACCGCGTGCACGGCGCCGACGCGGCGCGCGGCGGGATCAGCGGCCTCGACATCGGCCCAGTCGCTGCTGCCGGTGAGCGCGGTCGGGATCGAGCACAGGATCCCGGCGGCGACCAGTCGGTCGCCGCCGGCGCTGCCGGTGAGGTCGAGCAGCAGGCCGCTGGTCCAGGTGCCGATGACCGTGTCGGTCAGGAGCGGATGCAGCGCATGCCCCATCCAGCTGCCGCGCAGCGCCTCCTTGAGCGCGCCCGTGCCGAGCGCTTCGCGCACCGCCGCGCCCGCGGCGTGCGATGGCTTGTCGAGGGCGGCCGTCGCCTCGAGCTTGGACATGATGGCTTCGGGGTTCATCTTGTACGCCTAGCTCGCCGCTTCGACCTGGCTGTGCTGGCGCGTGGCGGCGAGCAGCACGCTGCTGCGGTTCTTGTGCTTGGGCTCGTAGACGCGCACGCGCTGGCCGCGCTCGGAGTCGCTCTCGGCGAGGACCGCCTTGATGGCCTCCGCGGCACCGGGGCTGCGGACTCGTAGGTCCCGCGGCCGCGAACCTCGGCGTCCACGACGGCGTCGGTGAGCGCGGGCAGCAGGAGCATGACGCGCTCCAGCATCGCGACCTCCTGGGCCAGGATCGAGTCGGCCAGCGCGGCGGTCGGCTCGTCACCGACCTCCCGGGCCAGCCGGCCCAGCGCGGTGTAGGTCGCGATCTCCAGCGCCTCGGTGGCGCAGGCGTCCTTGGCGTTCTTGAGGACCTTCTCCTCGCCCCCCGAGCCGCGCAGGAGATCCAGTGGGGTCTTGCCGATGGCCAGGGCCTGCCCGACGACGCTCTCGGCCAGGCCGCGCGGCGTCATCGCGATCTGCGACTGCAACACGCGCACGAGCGCCTGCTCGCCGGCGCGCGCCTCGCCGAGGTACTGCGCGATCTTCTGCCGCGAAGCGGTCATGGACGTCCGATCTCTTGGGGAGGAGGGGCGAACCCGATGTGCCCGACCCGAGGCGGCGGCCAAACGCCGCCGTCTGAGCGCCGCTGGTGAGCGCCTACGCGCCAGCTCTACAAAGCGGGTTTGCCAGCGATCCATCCGGAGATCATCCCGCGCTGTGAGCGACGTTCAGGCCCCCTCATACCGGGTCGAGAGCCGAGCGGACGACCGGCTCCTGCGCCGGTTCGCGACCACCCGCGACCCACGACTCAAGCGCGAGCTGGTCGAGCGCTTCCTCCCGCTCGCGCGCTTCGCCGCGGCACGCTTCGCCAGGGGCGCAGAGCCGTTCGACGACCTCGTCCAGGTCGCGTCGGTCGGCCTCCTCAAGGCGATCGAGCGCTACGACCCCGACTACGGAGCCGCCTTCAGCTCCTACGCGCTGCCGACGATGCTCGGCGAGCTGCGCCGGCACTTCCGCGACCGCTCGTGGGCCGTGCGCCCGCCCCGGACGCTGCAGGAGCACGCGCTGCGCATCGAGCAGGTCGGCCGGCGCTTGCAACGCCAAGCCGGGATCGCACCGACCGTGCCGGAGGTCGCCCGTGCGAGTGAGCTGACCGAGGAAGAGGTCCTCGAGGCCCTTCAGGCCCTCGACGGGCGCCGCACCACATCGCTCTCCCCCACCGACGACGAGAAACCGGGCCTGCACCGCACCCTCGGGCGCCTGGAAGCCGGCTTCGGCGATGTCGAGCAGCGCTCGACGATCACCCACCTGGGAGCGACGCTGACGCGGCGCGAGCGCGAGGTCATCCACCTGCGCTTCGTCCAGGACCTGACCCAAGCCGAGATCGGCACGGTCGTCGGCGTCTCCCAGATGCAGGTCTCGCGGATCCTGCGCATCGCGCTGGCGAAGATGCGCGCGGCGGCCGAGAAGCCCTAGGAGCCATCCCACGGGAGGACGAGCTCCGCGCGTGAGCGGCACGCCCTACCGCGACGCGGTCCACGCCTTCCGGGTGGTGGTGTCTCGGCCCTCCGTGTCCGGAGGACCGAGACAGCCCACCCCGCGCGCTCCCTCAGTCCTCGAGCGCGCCGGGATCCTCGGCGCCGGCGAGCTGCACCGAAGCGTCCAACGCCTGCTGGAAGTGCCGCTGCTGGATCGCGAGCGCCCAGTCGGCGAGCGCCCCGACCTGGGCGTTGCCGGCCGTCTTGGCCATCGCGGTGACGACGAGCCAGTGGCCGACCTCGCCGGCCTCGGCCATGGTGAGGAACTCGAAGCCGTCGAGGGCCTCGTCCTCGCCCTCGAGGTAGGTCTCCATCATCTCGACGGCCTCGCCCTTGGTCTCCTTGGCCGCTGCGACGATGGCGGTCTTCTTGCGGTCGAACGTGCCCGCGACCTCCGTGACGCGCTGCTGCGTCTCACGCGCCTCCTCGCGCATCGTCTTCAGCTGCGCGACGAGCGCCTGCTCGTCGTCCTCCAGCATGTCGCTGACGGTGTCGACCGCTTCCTGGCTGGCCATCGCGAGGCCGAGGACCTCGGCCAGCTTGCTCTCCAGCTTGGTCAGCTTCGCCATGGCTAGGAGGACGCCGCGTCCTTGGCGTCGGCGACGACGTCCTTGATCTTGTCCATGACGCCCTCGGGCTCGTTGGCGACCTTGCCGGTGGGCGCGTCGAAGCCGGCGGCCTTGCGGAGCTTCTGGGCGATCTCGGCGATGTCCTCGGGCGCGTAGTCGGGCGCGAAGACGTCGGCCTGCGGCGGCAGGTCGTTGGGCAGC
>JAOPZG010000079.1 GCA_025964215.1 Conexibacter sp. | reverse complement strand
CGGAAGGATGCCCGAGCGCCGCGCGCGGCGGCGCTGGCGCTACTTGGCGGACTTGGCGGACTTCGCGGAGGAGCGGCGCGCGTCGCCGACGGCCTGGCGGACCACGGCGGCGTTGACGTAGCCGGTGAGCAGCGTCGCCTTGCCGTTGGTGCCGATCACGAGGATCGTGGGCGCGGTGACGACCTCGATCTTGCTCGTGATCGCCTCGTACTTGCCGACGTCCCCGATCGGGATGTAGGCGGAGACGACGTGCTTGGGGTCGCCCAGCGCGGTGCGGTGGACGGCCTTGCGGGCCGCGCGGTCGTCCGCGCCGGCGCCGTGGAAGAGGATGACGAGCGTCTTGCCCTTCGCCAGGAAGGCGAGCAGGCGGTCGGACGGGTCGACGGCGACGGTGGCCGTCTTGACCGTGGTCGCGGGCGCGGCCTTGGCCTTCGCCTTGGCGGAGGCGGTGCTCTTGGCCTTCGCGGTGGCGGCGGCGGCCGCGGCGGTCGCCTTCGCCTTGGCGGCGGCGGTCGCGGTGGCCTTCGCCTTCACGGCGGCGGCGCTCGGGGCCGGCGTCGCGGCGGCCGGCGCGGAGGCGGCGGGGCTGGACCCGGTGGCCTGCTGGATCTTCGCGTTGGCCGCGTCCGAGGTCGTCGAGGCGCCCTTGGCCTTGTCGATCGCCGTCGTCAGGCCCTTGACGCCGGGGGCGACGGGATCCTTGGACGCGGTGGCCGGCGTCGCGGCCGGGGTGGCGGCGACGGGCGTGAAGCCGGAGCCGGAGCCCGAGTTGGACTTGGGCTTGAGCACCGTGAACCACATGCCGGCGAGCAGCACGACGGCCACGAGGGCGATCTGCATGGGGCGACTGACCTGGTCCACACCCGTCTTGTCGACCGCCCCCCTCCGGAAGTTGAGCAGCGATCGCAGCCGGCTGGACGGGGAGCCCGCGCGATCAGAGCGGCGTGACGCCGGCACCGGCGATCACCTCCACGCGGTTGCGCCCCGCGCCCTTGGCGGAGTAGAGCGCGCGATCGGCGAGCCGCAGCAGCGCCTCGGAGGTCGCGGCGTGGTCCGGCAGGACGGCGATGCCGAAGCTCCCGGTCACGTCGCGATCGAGCCCCGGGACCGTCTCGGCCTGCAGGGCGGCGCGCAGGTTCTCGGCGAGGACGAGCGCGCCCTCGAGGCCGGTGTCCGGCGCGAGGACGATGAACTCCTCGCCGCCGACGCGGCCGATGACGTCGCCGAGGCGGCACGAGGACGAGAGCAGCGCGCCGACGTGCGCGAGCACCGCGTCACCCATGTCGTGGCCGAAGCGGTCGTTGATGTCCTTGAAGTGGTCGAGGTCGAGCGCGATCGCCGCGAGCGGCGCGCCCGACCGCGTCGCCCGCGCGGTCATCCGCACCAGCGCGTCCTGCACGGCGCGGCGGTTCGGCAGGCCGGTGAGCGCATCGGTGGCGGCCTGGCGCTCGGCGAGCGCGAGGTTGCGGAGGTTGGCGATCACCGGCGCGGCCTGGGCGACCGTGTCGTCGAGGTGGCGCTCGGCCTCGTCGTCGTCGGCGTCGCCGCCCGCGCGCTCGACGAGGACCGACCCGATGACGCTGCCGGCGACGAGCAGCGGCGCGCAGGTCGAGCCGCCGGGCGTGCCGCCGCAGATCGTGCAGCTGAGCAGCCGGTCATCCCCCGCCAGCTCCTCGTGGCGGCGGCCGAGGCGGATCGCGACGCACGAGCGCGGCTGGGCGCCCGGCAGGCGCGCGGCGAGCGGCGAGTCCGCCGGGACCTCGGTCGTCGCCTCCAACCGGTTGTCGGAGTGGTTGCGCCGCAGCACGGTCGTGCGCACGCCGGGCATGACCAGCTCGAGGTGGCGCTTGAGCAGGGCGTGGGCCTCGGGCTCGGAGCGCACGACCTGGATCACGTCGGTGAACTCGCGCTGCGACTGGCGGTAGGCCAGCTCGTGCCGGTAGGCGGCGCGGCGGCGGCGGGCGTCGCGCGTGAGCAGGACGTAGGCGCCGGCGCCGAGCAGGGCGGTGAGCAGGACGACGAGCGCCTCGGCGCGCCGGCCCGCCGCCGTGAGGTCGCGGTCGCGGCGCACGGTCAGGCGCTGCTTGAGCTGCGCGTCGACCACGCGGATCCGGTCCATCAGGCGCTTGCGCTGCAGCGCGCCGGCGATCGACGGCGTGAAGCGGGGGTCGTCGCGGACCTCGTTGACCTGGGCCTGGGCGAGCCGCTGCCACGAGCCCTGGAACTGCGAGTACCGGTCGATCAACGCCAGCGTCACGCCGTCGTCGTGGCCCTCGGCGCGGATCTCACGCTCGGCGAGGTCGGCGCCGCGCGCGCCGGAGTGGAACGGATCGAGGAACACCTCGCGCCGGGTCAGCAGGTAGCCGCGCAGTCCCGTCTCCTGGTCGACCATGCCGAGCAGGAGGCGGTTGGCCGCGTCGGTGCGGTCCGCGGCGCGGGTCGCGACGTTCCGCTGCGAGCGGGCGGTCATGACCATCGCGAGGCCGATCGCGACGAGCGCGATCGGGAGCAGGACGACGAAGAGGGAGAGCCGGGGACGGGCCATGGAGGGTGGCGCTGCGTGTCGTCCGTCGGCTGAACGCGCGGATTCCATGAGCCCGCCTCCTAAACTCGGCGCGAACGTGCCCGACGAGCGCTTCGCAGAGCACCTGAACCACCCCACCGGCAGCGGCCACGAGCCAGCGGGCGCCTACGCCGGCGCCGCCGGCGGGGCCGCGTGCGGGGACCTGGTCACCATCCGTCTAGCCGTCGAGGGGGAGACGGTGCTCGACGCGGGCTTCGCGGCCTCCGGCTGCGGCGCCGCGCAGGCCGCGGGCAGCGCGGCCGTCGAGCTCGTCCGCGGCGCCTCGATCTTCGAGGCCGCGCGCGTGGGGACCGAGGCGATCGCCGCCGAGCTGGGCGGCCTGAGCGTCGGCAAGCTCCACGCCGCCGACCTCGCCTCCGACGCGCTGCACCAGGCGCTCGGCGCCGCGGTCGCGCACGAGGCCGCGGCGGCGCC
>JAOPZG010000054.1 GCA_025964215.1 Conexibacter sp. | reverse complement strand
CGCCGACCTCCACGAAGATCCCGCGCGCGAGGTTGACGGGGTCCGTGCGCGCCTCGTCCATCGAGAGCACGGGCGCGAAGCACGCCTCCTGGCCGGTCATCGCCTCCACCCACTCCGCGCGCGTGCGCGTCCTGAAGACCTCCGCGAAGCGGGCCTTGACCGCCGGCCACGTGGCGCGGTCGTTCTGCGGCGGCAGGTCCTCGACGTCCAGGCCGAGGACGCCGACGAGCGCCGCGTAGAACTGCGGCTCGACCGCGCCGACGCTGACGTGCTTCCCGTCGCTCGTCGCGTAGACGTCGTAGAACGGCGCGCCGCCGTCGAGCAGGTTCGTCCCGCGCTCCTCCGACCACGTGCCGAGGTCGCGCCAGCCGAAGAAGCCGGTCATCAGCAGCGCGGCGCCGTCGACCATCGCGGCGTCGACGGTCTGCCCCGCGCCGGTCGCGCGGGCGGACAGCACCGCCGCCAGGACGCCGATCGCCAGCAGCATCCCGCCGCCGCCGAAGTCGCCGACGAGGTTCAGCGGCGGGGTCGGCGGGCCGCCGGCGCGGCCGATCGCGTCGAGCGCGCCGGTCCGCGCGATGTAGTTGATGTCGTGTCCGGGCTCGCGGACGTTCGCGCCCTCCTGGCCCCAGCCGGTCATGCGGCCGTAGACGAGGCGCGGGTTGCGCGCCAGGCAGACGTCCGGGCCGAAGCCGAGCCGCTCGGCGACGCCGGGGCGGAAGCCCTCGATCAGGACATCGGCGCCCGCGACGAGGGTGAGCAGCGTGGCGAGGCCGTCGGGGTGCTTGAGGTCGAGCGCGACCGAGCGCCGGCCGCGGTAGAGCAGGTAGTCGGGCTGGCGCGTCTCGGGGTCGCCGTCGGCGCCGTCGACCGCCGAGGCGCGGTCGACGCGCAGGACCTCAGCGCCCATGTCGGCGAGCACCATCGCGCAGAACGGCCCGGGCCCGAGCCCCGCGACCTCGACCACCTTGAGCCCGTCGAGCGCGCCCATCTCAGCGCCCCACGAACCGCGCCGGGCGCTTGCCCTTGAACGCCGCCAGCGCCTCGGCCATGTCCTCGGTCCGCGTCGCCAGGATCTGGGTGCGGTTCTCCAGCTCGATCGCGCTCTCCAGCGACCCGGCGTCGACGTTGCGGCCGAGCACCTGCTTGGTCATGAAGATCCCGAACGGCGAGCTCGCGGCGATCTCGAGCGCGAGCTCGGCGGCGGCGTCGAGCAGCTCCTCGGCGGGCACGATCCGGTTGGCGAGGCCGATCCGCAGCGCCTCCTCGGCGCCGACGGCGCGGCCGGTGAGCAGCAGCTCGCTCGCCATCCCGAAGCCGACGAGCCGCGGCAGCAGGTGCGAGGCGCCGACGTCGCCGCCGGAGAGCCCGACGCGGACGTAGGAGGCGTGGAAGCTCGCGGCCGGCGAGCAGAGCCGGATGTCGCAGGCCATCGCCATCGACATCCCGCCGCCGGCGGCCGGGCCGTTGACCGCGGCGATGACGGGCTGCGGGAGGTTGCGCAGCGCGAGCGCGAGCGAGGCGACGAGCTCCTGGCGGCGGTAGACCGAGAAGACGTCGCCCTTGGAGCCGACCGCGTCGTCCTGGCTGATGTCCATCCCGGAGCAGAAGCCGCGGCCCTCGCCGGTGAGGACGAGCACGCGGATCTCGGGATCCCGCGCGACCTCGTCGAGCGCGTCGAGGATCTCCTGGATCAGCGGCCAGGTCAGCGCGTTGAGCGCCTCAGGCCGGCGCAGCGTCAGCAGGGCGACGCCGTCGCGCAGCGTCTCCGTGGTCAGTGTCGCGGACATGGGCGCAGCCTCGCGCACGGCGCGAGCGCTGTCCCGGGCGGTTCGCGCGCGCGTTGGAGGACCGCACAACGCGCCGCGGCGGGGCGCGGGCCGTGGGGCGTGGCCGCGCCTAGGTTGGGATCCGACCGCACTGAAGAACGCCGTACGCCCGGAGGCGACCCCATGTCCTGGAACTTCTCCACCGACCCCGAGTTCGAAGCGAAGCTGGCGTGGATGCGCGACTTCGTCAAGGAGGAGGTCTACCCCCTCGAGACGCTGCCGCTCGACTACAAGCAGTTCCGCGAGATCATCAAGCCGCTGCAGGACCAGGTCCGCGAGCAGGGCCTCTGGGCCGCGCACCTCGGCCCCGACCACGGCGGGCAGGGCTACGGCCAGGTCAAGCTCGGGCTGATGCACGAGATCCTCGGCGCCTCCGAGCTGGCGCCGCCGGTCTTCGGCGTGCACGCCCCGGACACGGGCAACTCGGAGCTGATCGCGATCGGCGGCACCGAGGAGCAGAAGGAGCGCTACATGGAGCCGCTGCTCGCCAACGAGATCTGGTCGGCGTACTCGATGACCGAGCAGGGCACGGGGTCAGACCCCACGCAGTTCACGACCTCCGCGGTCCTGGATGGGGACGAGTGGGTCGTCAACGGGACGAAGTTCTGCGTCGGCAACGCGGACCGCAGCGACATCCACATCCTGATGTGCGTCACCGACCCGGACGCCGACCGCCACTCGCGCGCGTCGATGCTGATCATCCCGACCGACGTCCCGGGGATCGAGACGCGCGAGATCGCGCTGATGAGCGACCCCGAGGGCAAGGGCGTCCTGCACACGCACTGCGAGGTCATCTACACCGACGTGCGGGTGCCGAAGGACGCGCTGCTCGGCGAGCGCGGCAAGGGCTTCGAGCTCGCGCAGAAGCGCCTCGGCCCGGGGCGGATCCACCACTGCATGCGCTGGATCGGCGTCTCGCGCCGGGCGTTCGACATGCTCTGCGAGCGCGCGGTGAGCAAGTCGGTCCACGGCGGCCTGCTGAGCGACAAGCAGATGATCCAGCAGTGGGTCGCCGACTCGATCGCCGCGATCGAGTCCATGCGGTTGCTCACGCTGAACGCCGCGTGGAAGATCGACCAGGTCGGCGCGTCCAACGCCCGCCAGGAGATCGCGATGATCAAGTACGCGGGCGCGCCGGCGATGCACGACGTCCTGGACCGCGCGATCCAGATCCACGGCGCGCTCGGCTTCAGCGGCGACATGCCGCTCGAGCACATGTACCGCTGGGCGCGCGCGTCGCGGCTCTACGACGGACCCGACGAGGTCCACAAGGTGGCCGTCGCCAAGCGCATCCTCCGCGGCTACGAGCCCCACGACCTTCCCAGCGAGCACGTGCCGACCCGGCGCGCGGCGGCGCTGGAGAAGTACGCCGAGCAGCTGGAGCGGCTCGGCGTGTTGCACGTGGCCTGAGCAGGCCGCGGGACGGTGGGTGGCGCGGACGCGGCCCTGCTCCTCCGGGGCCGCGTCCGCCGGTTGTGGTGCCCAGCGCGCGGCGTCCGTCGGACTGCGCGGCGTGGTCCGTCGGCGACGAGGGAGTAAAGGCGTTCGCCGTGCGAGGCGCCGGACGTCGTCCGCTGGCGCCGCAGGGATCCGGGTCACCTTGTGCACGACAGCTGTGCTCCAACCGACCCGGATCAACTGCCCGCGAGATCCGGGTCGTCTGATCCCCGATATTCGGGGATGAAGCGACCCGCGTCCCTTCGCAGGCGCTCAGCCCTCCGGCGAGATCAGGACCTTCACGGAGGCGTCGCGGTCGAGTTGGGCTGCGAACGCCGCCGCGAAGTCCTCGAGGGCGAAGCGGTGGGAGATGAGCTGGGGCGCGGTCTCCCAGGACGGCAGCGCGGCGATCGCGCGCGCGTGCTCCGCGGTCGTGAAGCCCTGGGCGCCGCGGACCGCCACCTCCTTGTCGAGCACGCGCATGGAGGACAGGGCGTCGGGGCCGGTGTGGACGGCGGCGAGGGTGAGGCGGCCGCCGGGGCGGACGTGCTTGAGCGCCGCCTCGAGCACGGGCGGCCCGCCGGCGCAGTCGATGACGAGGTCGGCCTTGCCGGGCGTCCAGGCGCCGGCGAGGTGCGGCGCGACGTCGTCCTCCGGGGCGAGGGTCGCGGCTGCGCCCGCTGCGCGCGCGAC
>JAOPZG010000620.1 GCA_025964215.1 Conexibacter sp. | reverse complement strand
GTGTCCCCCATGAAGATCGTCGCCGGGAACGCGTTGAACCACAGGAACCCGACGCACGCGCCGACCAGGCAGCCGGCGAGCAGCGCGAGGTCGTCCTGGCCGCTCGTGATGAAGGTGATCCCGATGTAGGCGAGCAGGACGATCGCGGCGCAGCCGGCGGCGAGGCCGTCGAGGCCGTCGGTCAGGTTCACCGCGTTGGTCGTGCCCGCGACCACGAGGTAGATGAAGAGCGGGTAGAAGATCCCGAGGTCGACGGTCGCGTCGATCGTGCGCAGGCGCAGCGTCGCGGGCAGGTCGGCCTTCTGCGTGGCGATGTACCACAACAACAGCGAGATCGCGACCTGGCCGCCGAGCTTCGCCTTGCCGCTCAGCCCGAGCGACCGGCGGCGGATGATCTTCATGAAGTCGTCGGCGAAGCCGAGCAAGGCGGACAACATGGCGACCGCGTAGACGCCGACCGAGCGCCAGTCGTAGTCGCTCAGCAGCAGGAACGGCACCGAGACCGCCGTGAAGATGATGATCCCGCCCATCGTGGGCGTGCCGGCCTTCTCGTGGTGGCCCTCAGGCCCCTCCTCGCGGATGTTCTGGCCGAACTCGCGGCGCCGCAGGTAGGAGATGAACGACGGGCTCAGGAAGATGCAGATGAGCAGCGACGCCATCCCGGCGATCAGCACCTCGCCCATCAGGCGGCCGCCAGTTCCTGGGCGACCACTTCGAGGCCGACGCCGCGCGAGGCCTTGACGAGGATCGTGTCGCCGGGGCGCAGGCGCTCGCGGACCGCGCCGACGACGTCGGCGGCCGCGCCGACCGCGACCGTCTCGCCCCCGAAGGCCGGGCCCATGTGCGCCGCGAGCGGGCCGACGGTCACGAGCAGGTCGACCCCGACCGCCCGTGCGTGGGCGCCGATCTCCTCGTGGAAGCGGATCTCCTCAGGGCCCAGCTCGAGCATGTCGCCGAGCACGGCGACGCGGCGGGTGGGCGGGGTGAGTGTCGACGCGGACAGGTCGTCGAGAGCGGCGCGCATCGACATCGGGTTGGCGTTGTAGCAGTCGTCGATGACGACGAGCCCTCCGGCCAGCTCCCGGCGCTCGCCGCGCAGGCCGCTGAGGGCGACCTCGAGGCGGCCGGTGGGCTCGACGCCGACGGCGCGCGCGGCGGCCAGCGCCGCCAGCGCGTTGGACTGCATGTGAGCGCTGAGACGGCGCCCACCCACCCCGATCTCCAGAGTGTCGGGCAGCTCGCTCACGTCGCCCCCCGAGCCGAAGGTCACGGTGCTGACGCCGTCGGGCAGGACCTCGAGATGCGTCGCGAGCAGCGGCTCGCCGGCCGGGACGATCGCGGTCCCGCCGGGCCGCAGGCCCTCGAGCAGCTCGGCCTTCGTCGCGGCGATCCGCTCGATCGTCCCGAGCAGCTCCAGGTGGACGGGCCCGACGTTGACGACGACGCCGACGTCCGGCTCCGCGATCCGGGCGAGCTCGGCGATCTGGCCGGCCCCGCGCATCGCCATCTCCAGCACGAGCACCTCGGTGCCCGCGGGCGCGCTCAGGACGGTCAGGGGGAGCCCGATCTCGGTGTTGAGGTTCAGCGGGGTGGCGACGGTGCGGCGCTGCTGGTCGACCATCGCGGCCAGCAGGTCCTTCGTGGAGGTCTTGCCGGTCGAGCCGGTGACGCCGATGACCTGCGCGCCGAGCTCGCGGCGCCAGGCGGTCGCGAGGCGCTGGAGCGCGAGCAGCGGGTCGGCGGCGACGAGGATCGCCCCGGCCTCCGTGGGGTCCTCGACCCCGGCCCAGCCCTCGTCGACCAGGACGCCCCAGGCGCCCGCGCCGAGGACGCCGGCGGCGAAGCGCCCGCCATCGACGTGCTCGCCGGGCAGGCCGACGAAGAGGTCGCCGGGACCCGCGTGGCGCGAGTCGATGACGGCGCGCGCGGGACCGCTCGACGCCCGGCCGGGCTCGACGACCCGCGCGCCGGCCGCCTCCGCGATCCGCTCAGCGGTCCAAGCGCGCACGCAGCGCCTCCCGGGCGACCTCGCGGTCGTCGAACGGCAGCTTCACGCCGCCCGCGATCTCCTGGTAGGTCTCGTGGCCCTTGCCGGCGATGACGACGACGTCGCCCGGGCCGGCGAGGCCGATCGCGTGGTCGATGGCCTCGCGGCGGTCGGCGATCCGCGTGGCGGTGGGGCCGGCGCCCTCGGCGATCGCGGCGATGATCGCCTCGGGGTCCTCGCTGCGCGGGTTGTCGGAGGTGATGATCACCGCGTCGGCGTGGAGCGCGGCGGCGGCCCCCATCAGCGGGCGCTTGCCGCGGTCGCGGTCGCCGCCGGCGCCGACGACGACGATCAGGTGGCGCATGGCGAGCTCGCGCGCGGTGCGCAGGACGTTGTCGAGCGCGTCGGGCTTGTGCGAGTAGTCGACCACGACGGCGAACGCCTGGCCCTCGTCGACCGGCTCGAAGCGCCCGGGGACGCCGCCGGCGCCCGGCAGCGCGGCGGCGATCGTCGCGTCGTCCACCCCGAGCGCGCGGGCGGCGGCGATGGCCACGAGCGCGTTGAGGACGTTGAAGCGGCCGGGGAGCGGCGCGCGGAAGGCGGTGCCGTCGAGGGTGAAGTCGGTGCTCGCCGGCCCGGCCTTCAGGTCGCGCGCGCGCAGGGTGGCTTGCGGTGCGTCGATGCCGATCCCGATGGTCTGCGGGAACTCACGGGCGAGCCGCGCCCCGTACTCGTCGTCCACGCACGCGATCAGCGTCGCGCCCTGCTCGGCCGCGACCTCGAACAGCCTCCGCTTCGCCAGGAAGTAGTCCTCCATGTCGGCGTGGAAGTCGAGGTGGTCCTGCGTGAGGTTGGTGAAGGCGGCGACGTCCCAGTGGATCGCGTCGGCGCGGCCGAGCGAGAGGGCGTGCGAGGAGACCTCCATGACGGCCGCGACGTCGTCGCCGTCGCGCATCGCGCGGAAGGTGCGCTGGAGGTCGATCGCCTCGGGCGTCGTGCGGACGACCGGGTGCTCGGTCCCGCCGACCCACGAGGTCACGGTGCCGATCAGGCCGGTCTGCTTCCCCGCCGCCTCGAGCAGCGCGCGGGTCAGGTAGGACGTGGTGGTCTTGCCGTTGGTCCCCGTGATCCCGACCATCGCGAGCTCGGCGGTGGGATCGCCGGCCAGGCGCGCGGCGGCGGGCGCCATCGCGGCGCGGACGTCGGGCACGAGCACCTCGGGCAGGCCCATGTCCAGCGGGTGGTCGACCACGAGCGCGACCGCGCCGTTGGCCAAGGCCTCGGGCGCGTAGCGGTGGCCGTCGACGGTGAAGCCGCGCACGCAGAAGAAGACCGCGCCGGGGGTCACGGCGCGCGCGTCGTAGGCGAGCGCGGCGACGTCGAGCACCGGGAGCGTCGAGTCCTCGAAGAGGTCGCCCAGAAGCATCGCGGCGACCATAGCGACAGGGATGCCGGCCTGGGGACCCGGCTGCGGCGACACGGCTGGCTCGGTCATGTCGAGCGCGGTGGCGTCGCCTCCGCCACCCCTACTTGCTCGGGGGGATCTTCTCGTAGTTCAGGGCGAAGCCGGCGATCTTCCCGAACGCCGGCGCCGCGACCTGCCCGCCGTAGATCCCGCCCTTGGGCTCGTCGACCATGATCGAGATCAGGAGCTTCGGCGAGCGTGCCGGCGCGAAGCCCACGAACGAGGCGACGTAGGCCGACTGCGAGTACTCGTGGGTGATCGGGTCGATCTTGTTCGCCGTGCCGGTCTTGCCCGCGAGCGTGTAGCCCGGGATCGGCTTGACCTCCGACGCGGTGCCGCCCGGCGCGAGGACGCCCTCGAGCATCTTGCGCAGCGACGCCGCCGTGCCGGCCGACATGATCCGGCGCGCGGCCGGCTGGGCCTGGAGGCGGCCGTCGATGCGGCGCACGAGGTGCGGGGTGCGCAGGATGCCGCCGTTGGCGATGGCGCCGTAGAACTGGGCGATCTGCATCGGCGTGACCGCCTCGCCCTGGCCGATCGGGAGGTTGCCCATCGAGGAGCCCGAGTAGTTCTTCAACTGCGGGACGATGCCCTGCTCCTCGCCCGGGAGGTCGGTCCCGGTGATCTTGCCGAAGCCGAACTTGCGCACGTAGTAGTCGAAGCGCTGCTTGCCGACGAGCTCGCCGATCGTGATCGCGCCGACGTTGTCGGACTGCGCCAGGATGTCGCTCGTCGTCATCGTCGCCCAGCCGCGATCCTCGGCGTTCTTGATCGTGCGGTCGGCGACGACGATCTGCGGCGGCAGGTTGAAGGAGGTCTGCGGCGTGACCTTGTGGTCCTCAAGCGCGGCGGCGACGGTGATCGCCTTGAACGTGGAGCCGGGCTCATAGGTGATGCCGACCGCGCGGTTCTGACGCGCGTAGTCGGGGGCCGCCGACGGGTCGTTGGCGTTGATCTGCGGCCAGTTGGCGAGGGCGAGGATCTCGCCGCTGCGCGGGTCGGTGACGATCGCGGTCGCGCCCTTGGGGCGGTAGGTCCGGCCGATGCCGCCGAGGACCGACTCGACGTCGTCCTGGATGTTGGCGTCCAGCGAGAGCTCGACCTCGTTGCCGGGCTGCGCGCGCTTGAGGTCGCGGACCTGGACGTCCTGGCCGACGCCGTCGCGGACGATGCGGCGCTTGCCGTCGGTGCCGTGCAGGCGCGCGTCGAGCGAGTACTCGAGGCCGGCGTAGCCCTTGCCCTCCATGTTGACCCCGCCGAGGACCTGGGAGGCGAGGAAGTCGTGCGGGTAGGTGCGGCGCTGGCCGGGGGTCAGGTCGATGCCCGGGATCGCGAGCGCCTTGACCTTGTCGGCCTGCTCGCCCGGGATGTGGTGGCCGAGGTAGACGAAGCCGGTGTCGCGCAGCGAGAGCTTGCGCAGGACGTCGTCCTCGTCGGCGCCGAGCAGCGGGGCGAGCTGCTTCGCGGCCTTCACCTTGTCGGGGACGAGGTAGGGCGTGGCCGAGACGTCGTCGGCGGCTTGCGAGACGGCGAGCTCGGTGCCCTTGCGGTCGACGATCGTGCCGCGGTGGGCGGGCACGACGGCCTCGCTGACCTGCTGGCTGGTCGCGGCGCGGGCGAGCATCCCGCCCTTGAGCGTGCCGAGCTGCAGCGAGCGCAGGCCCGCGAGCAGGATCAAGCACAGGAAGAACGCGAAGAGGAGGCCGATGCGGCGCTCGACCAGGACCATCGTGCTAGCCCTGCGGGGGCGCCACCGCGCCGCCGGAGGTGGAGGCGGTGGTGGGCGCGCTCGCGGTCTGCTGCTGCGTGGCGGGCGCGGTGGTCGCGCCGGTGGTCGATGGTGTGGAAGTGGCGGGTGGTGGCGTGACGGCGGCGGGCGTGCCGGTCGCGGC
>JAOPZG010000662.1 GCA_025964215.1 Conexibacter sp. | reverse complement strand
CGGCGTCCCGCTGACCGACGAGCGCGCGGCGCGCGCGGTGGCGGCGGGGCGGGGGCCGGAGCTGCGGGCGCGGATCGAGCGGGACGCCGCGGCGGCCGACTAGTGTCCTGATTCGGAAGTTCGGCCGCAGCATTCCGGGATGCTCGGCCCCGTCAGGCGGTCGTCGATGACCGGAGGCGACCCTCTGGGTCGTTGAGGATCAGCGGCGGGCGACGGGGGGCGGCGAGCGCACGGAGGCTGCCGTCGAACTTCTGAATCAGGACACTAGCTCGCGAGCGGCAGCGCGGGGACCTCGTCGTGCGCGATCGCGATGCGGTTGCGGCCCTCGCGCTTGGCGCGCAGCAGCGCGGCGTCGGCGCGCTGGAAGAGCGTGTCCCACGCGACCGCCTCGCCGCGGGCCGACGCGACCCCGCCGGAGACGGTGATCGACACGCCGCCCGGGCGCGCCTCCTCGATCGACTCGCGCTGGCGCTGGGCGATCTCCAGCGCCTCGGCGACCCCGACGCCCGGCAGCACCACGGCGAACTCCTCGCCGCCGAGGCGGTAGACGAGGTCGAAGGCGCGCAGGTGGCGGCGCAGCAGGTGCGCGGTGTCGCGCAGGACCGCGTCGCCGCGGTCGTGGCCGAGCTGGTCGTTGACCGACTTGAAGCGGTCGAGGTCGTAGACGACGAGCGCGATCGCGCCGTCGGTCGCGTGCGCCTGGCTGCGCAGCTCCGCGAAGCGCGGGACGAGCGAGGCGCGGTTGAAGAGGCCGGTGAGGTGGTCGAAGCGCGCGTCGGCGCGCAGCGCCATCTCGGTGTCGCTGAGCGAGATCGTGAAGACGACGACGCCGATCAGGATCGCGAGGCTGGCGAAGACGAGCGCGGGGTCGTCGGCGAAGCCCCCGGGGTCGACGGCGACCGAGCCGAGCAGCAGCAGGACGACGCTGAAGGTCGTGCCGACGATGACGACGGGCCGCCGGAAGCGGTTCGCCATCAGCGTGGCCGGCAGCGCGAGGAAGATCAGCAGCGGGCTGGACGGCCCGCCGGAGGTCGCGGTGCCGAGCGTCGCGAAGATCGCGGTCCAGGCGAAGCTGAAGGCGACGAGCCGCTCGGGCCGCGGGCTGCGGGCCACGCGGCGGTCGAGCGTCGCGACCTGGACGGCGGAGATGACGCTGAAGAGGACCGGCCACCAGCCGATCCACGGACCGGCGGCGAGCGTGGCGAGGCCGACGAGGCCGGAGACCCAGACGCGGGCGCGGCGAACCAGCGAGCCCGCCTCGAGCATCCGCGCGCGGTCGGCCTCGGTGGGACACAGCCATGACCCGGTAGCGGTCTCCATCCATCTGCGACATCGGCAGCCTGCGGCGGGGCTTGAGCGCGGTGGTTTGTCGTTCGCAGCCGGCGGGGAGTCCAAGAGCACGATGGCGACGCGCTTCCTGCAGCAGGTCCGGGACATCGCACGCGGCCCCGAGGGCCGCCGGATCACCGCCGAGGCCAAGCGCCTGGCTCACGATCCGCGCACCCGCGCACGCATCGACGAGGCCCGCAAGCGCCTCGCCGGCCACCGCTCGAAGCCGGCGTGAGGCCGGCCTAGCTGGCGCGCCGGCGTCCGCCCGGCAGCGCGACGCCGAGCAGGACCTCGAGCCGCGCGATCGTCGCCGCCGGGTCGTGGTGCAGGACGCTCGCCATCCCGAGCTCGGTCGCGGGCTTCAGGTTGTGCGGGAGGTCGTCGACGAAGACGCACGCCTCCGGCGCGACGCCGAGCCGCTCGGCGCCCAGGGCGTACATGCGCGGGTCGGGCTTGCGGAAGCCCTCGCGCCCGGAGATGACGGTGGCCTCGAAGAGCTCGGCGACGAGCTCCGCCGGGTAGCGGTCGACGCCCCAGGAGTTAGAGACCAGCGCGGTCCGGATCCCCGCGGCGCGCGCGCCGCGGACCATCTCCACCATGCCGGCCTCGACGCTCGCGCCGCCCATCATGCGGTCGATCAGCCCCTCGGCGCGCTCGGGCGGGAGGCCGAGGACGCGGGCGAGGTGGGCGGCGTAGACGTCGTCCTCCATCCGCCCCTCCTCGTAGGCGACCAGCGCCTCGCGGGTCTCCACGTCGTCGCGGAACGCGGCGAGCAGCGTCTCCGCCGCGACGCCCTCGCTCGTGCTAAACGCGCCGAACGCCGTGAAGAGGTTGGTGGTCATGACGCCGCCCCAGTCGATGAGGAGCGCTGAGTGCTCACTCCCCACGCGTCAGCGCCTCCGCCCGCTCGGCCAGCGCCGTGACGCCGTCGCCGAAGGCCTTCAGGAACGGGTCGTCGCTCATCCCCGAGGACGCGCGCTTGAAGTTTCCCTCCATGAAGACGATCGACTTCCACAGCGCCAGCGCCTGGTACCAGCGGATGTCGGTCATCGAGCGCCCGGAGCGCTCCTCGTAGCGGGCGACGAGCTCGGCGCGCGTCGGCCAGCCCTCCTCGCGCGTCACGCGGGAGAGCTCGAACTTCCCGAGCGTCGGGTCGTCGCGCTCGACGTAGAGCGTGCAGAAGTAGCCGAGGTCGGCGAGCGGGTCGCCGATCGTCGACATCTCCCAGTCGAGCACGGCGGCGATCTTCGACGGCGGCTCGGGCGCGAGCAGGACGTTGCCGAGGCGGTAGTCGCCGTGGACGATCGTCGCCGCCGGCGAGGCCGGGAGGTTCTCCTTCAGCCACGTCCCGACGACCTCGACCTCCGGGATCTCGCGCGTCTTGTTGTGCTCCCACAACCCGAGGAAGCGGCGCAGCTGGCGCTCCAGGTAGCCCTCGGGCTTGCCGAAGCCCTCCAGGCCGGCGGCGCGCCAGTCGACGCCGTGGATCTCCACCAGCGCGTCGACCAGCTCGTGCGCGGTGCGCAGCCGCTCCTGCGGTGTGTCGAGGACGTGCGGCATCGCGCTCGTGACGACGTGCCCGACGACCTCCTCCATCACGTAGAACGGCGCGCCGAGGACGGCCTCGTCGTCGCAGACGGCGAGGACCCGAGGGACCCGCGCGCGACCCTCCAGCGCGCTGAGCACCCGCGCCTCGCGCAGCATGTCGTTGGCCGACGGCGGGATCGGCGGCCGCGGCGGGCGGCGCAGGACGAAGCGGGCGCCGCCGCGGTCGAAGAGGTACGTGGCGTTGGAGTGCCCGTCGCCGATCGCGCGGATCTCCGGCTCGCCGTCGCCGAGGTCGTGCGCGTCGAGGAACGCGAGCAGCGGGTCGAGGACGAGCAGCGGCGGGCGCTCGGCGGCCGCGGCCTCCTCGTGGGTGCGGACGATGTCGTCGGCCGCGATGTCGTGGGCCATCAGGCGAGGTCCCCGGTCGCGGCCTTCGTGGACTCGCCCTGCATGGCGAGCTTGAGCAGCTCGCGCGCGATCGTCATGCGGTGCACCTCCGAGGCGCCGTCGTAGATGCGCGCGGCGCGCGCATCCTGGTAGATCCTGCCGACCGGGAGGTCGAGGGCGATGCCCGCCGCGCCGTGGATCTGCACGGCGCGGTCGGCGATCCGGCCGAAGGCCTCCGAGACGAAGGTCTTGGTCATCGCGACCTCCTGGCGGTGGGGGAGCCCGTTCTCGAGCTTCCAGGCGGTGTGCAACACCATCAACCTGCTCGCGTAGAGGTCGATCGCGGAGTCCGCGATCATCGCCTGGAGCATCTGGTGGCGCGCGAGCTCCTTGCCGAAGGACCTGCGCTGCAGCAGGCGCGCGGTCGCGAGGTCGAGCGCGCGCTGCGACATCCCGATCCAGCGCATCGCGTGGGCCAGGCGGCCACCGGCGAGGCGCTTCTGGGCGATGACGAAGCCCTCGCCCTCGCCGCCGAGCAGGTTGGCGAGCGGGACGCGGACGTTCTTGATGTCGATGATCGGATGGCCGCCGGGGGAGTGGCTGCCCATCCACTCGGGGTCGCGCTCGACGCTCCAGCCGGGCGCGTCGGTGGGGACGAGGATCAGCGAGTAGTTGCGGTGGCCGGCCGCGCTGTCGTCGCCCGTCTTGGCGACGACGATCGAGAACGCGGCGCCGATCGCGCCGGTGATGCACCACTTGCGGCCGTCGAGGACCCAGCTGTCGCCGTCCTTGCGCGCGGTCGTCTCCAAGTTGGTGGGGTCGCTCGAGGCGACGTCCGGCTCGGTCATCGCGAAGCACGAGCGGGTCCGGCCCTCGGCCAGCGGGCGCAGCCAGCGCTCCTTCTGCTCCTCGGACCCCGCGAGCAGCAGGGTGTGCATGTTGCCCTCGTCCGGCGCCATGCAGTTCATGCCCAGCGCGGCGAGCGGCGCGGCGCCCACCTCCTGGGAGATCAGCGCCATCCCGAGCACGCCGACGCCGAGGCCGCCGTACTCCTCGGGCAGGTGCGGGGTGAAGATACCGCGGTCGCGCGCGCGGTCGCGGAGGCGCTCGACGACGTCCCAGGAGGCCAGGACGTCCTCGGGGTCGGCGATCTCGGCCTCGGCCGGGAGCACGTCCTCGGAGATGTAGTCCTTGATCCGTTGCAGCAAGGACTGCAACTCGGTCGGGACGGTGAAGTCGATCACAGCAGGTCCTCCAACAGGGAACGGAACTTGGCGACCCAGCGGCGCTGCTGCGCAGGCGGCTCGAGCTGCTGGGTCAGGAAGCCTTCGAGCGCGGCGTTGACGGTGAGGCCGACGGCCTCGGCGTCGAGCGCCGCCTTGATCGAGCCGTCGCGCTGGCCCTCGCGGACGAGCTCGATCATGAAGTCGCGTTGCGTGCGCTGCATCCTGCGGGCGATCTCGGCGAGCGCGGGGCGCTCCATCGCGGCGGTCAGGTGCAGCGTGACGAGCACGCGGTAGAACGGGGTGCGCGAGGCGTAGAGGCGCGCCGAGGCGTCGACCAGCGCGAGCAGCCGCTCGCGGCCGGTGCCGTCGCGCGAGGCCTCGATGACGCGGTCGGCATGGCGCCGGATCGCCTCCTTGTAGACCGCCTCGACGAGCCCCTCCTTGGAGCCGAAGTGGTGGTACAACGCGCCCTTGGTGACGCCGACCTCGGCCGCGACCGCGTCGAGGCTGGCACCCAGGCCGTCGGCCGCGAAGCGCTCGATCGCGGCGTCGACGATGCGGGCGCGCGTGAGGTCGGCGGCGGCGGCGCGGGTTGACATACCTACTCGAAGGTATGCGAAAGCGGATCCTCACGCAACCTTCACGGAGCGCTCACGCAACTTCTCCCGTCGCTAGCGTGTCCACCTTCGTGATGACCGCACCTCGCCGACCGCTCCTCGCCGCCCTGCTGGCGTCCCTCCTCGCCGCGCTCTCGCTCGCCGCCGCCGCGGCGCCCGCCGCGCACGCCAGCAAGAGCGAGGAGGTGACGTTCGAGGCGCCGCGCGACCTCTTCGACCCCGCGCAGCGCGAAGCGGCGTTCACCGAGATCGACGGCCTCGGCGCGCACGCGCTGCGCGTCGTCCTCTACTGGGGCGACGTCGCGCCGGACCCGACCTCGCGCGTGAAGCCGAAGCTCGACATGGCCGACCCGGCGAGCTACGACTGGTCCAAGTACCAGCCGGTGCTCGACGAGGCGAAGGCGCGCGGGTGGACCGTGCAGGTCACGGCGTCCGGCCCGGTGCCGCGCTGGGCGACCAACGGCGCGCGCGACCAGGTCACGCGGCCGAGCCCGAACGAGTTCCGCATGTTCATGACGGCGTTGTCCAAGCACTTCGGGACCGACGTGGCGCGCTGGTCGATCTGGAACGAGCCCAACCACCCGCAGTTCCTCCAGCCCCAGTACGACGCCAAGCACCGGCCGACCTCGCCGAAGATCTACCGCGGCCTCTACGCCGCCGCGCTGCGCGGCCTCGCCGATGCCGCCGACACGAAGCCGATCCTGATGGGCGAGACCGCGCCGACCGGCACCGGCAAGGACGTCGCGCCCCTGACCTTCCTGCGCGGCGCGCTCTGCCTGAACGACGACTACAAGAAGGTCGGCGGCTGCGGGAAGCTGCGCGTCGACGGCTACGCGCACCACGCCTACACCAACCGCCTCGGCCCGCTCTTCAAGACGACGCACCCCAACGACGTGATGATCGGCGTCCTCCCGCGCCTCGTCACCGCGCTCGACAAGGCTGCGGCCGCGGGCGTCGTCAACAAGAAGCTGCCGGTCTACCTGACCGAGTTCGGCATCCAGTCCACCCCCGACCCGTTCTTCGGCGTCAGCCTCCAGCGCCAGGCCGAGTACCGCTCCTACTCCGAGCGCATCGCCTATTACAACTCCCGCGTCGCCGCCTTCTCCCAGTACCTGCTGACCGACGACAAGCCGCTCGAGGGCACCTCCGAGGCCGAGAAGTACAGCGGCTTCGAGTCCGGCCTGCGCACCTCCGCCGGCAAGGCCAAGCCCGCCCTCGCAGGCTTCCGCCTGCCGCTGGTGGCGAAGAAGACCTCCGGCTCCACCAAGGTCTCTCTCTGGGGCCTCGCGCGTCCGGCCAACGCGGTGACCACGGTGATCGTCCAGCAACGCGACGGCGGGTCGTTCAAGACGCTCAAGACCGTGACGACGGACTCCCACGGCTACTGGACCTCGACGGCCTCGCTGGGCGGCTCCAAGCGCGAGTGGCGCGTCCAGTGGACGGACGCGACGGGCAAGCAGTTCACGGGGCCGGCGACGCGGGCTTTGGGCTAGTCGCCGCTCGCCGCGGTGGGTCGTTGTGCGGGGCGGGGTTGGCCGGGCGTCAGCTCCGTGTCGCTCGCCACCTCCGCTCCGCGTCGCGCGCGGCCGTCTCGAGGTTGGGCGTCGTGTGACGGGTGTGCGCTGCCTCCGTTGTCCGCTGCGTGTGGGCATCGAACGGCGCGCATGACGTCTGCGCGTCGGTGGCGATGACACGGATTGACGCCATGGCTGCGGCCGCATCGCGCCGCGGACGAGCTGCGCCACCACACGCGTGCAGGGTGCGCGGCCGTGGCCCGGATGCCTTTGGCGAAGCGGGGATGCGTGATGTCCTCATCCGCGCGGAACGGCTTAGCGCGGCGTTCGGTGCCCACACGGTCCTCCACTCGTCCAGAGTCATAGCCACGACCACAGCGACGCGGTGGAGACCGGTTAGCGCGTCGTGAGCACGGTGAGGACGTCACGCATCGCCGCCGACCACCAACGCAACGCACAACCGACCGCAGCGCATAAGGTCCCCGCCATGGCGAATCAGCTGTGGCTGCTGCGGCATGGCGAAGCGGAGCCCCATGATGCGAGGTCGGATGCGGAGCGGCGGTTGACGCCGCGTGGGGAGGATCAGTCGCGGACGGCGGGGAAGGCGTTGGCGGCGCTCCAGCTCACCTTCCAGGCGCTGTACACGAGCCCGAAGGTGCGGGCGCGGGATACGGCGCTGCTGGCGTCCGAGGCGTTGGGGGACGAGCCGATCGTCACGCCTGTGCTCGCGGAGGACTTCGACGTGGCCGACGCGCGGGATCTCCTGCTCGGCGTCGAGCCCGACGGGCGGATCCTGGTGGTCGGGCACAACCCGGACTTCGCGCAGGTGGTCTTCGATCTGACCGGAGCGACGGTGGACTTCAAGAAGGGCGGGATCGCGGGCGTTCGGCTGGATGGCACGCGCGGCGAGCTGATCGCGCTGCTGCGCCCGCGCGAGCTGGACGCCATCGCCGGCTGAAGTGGATCATCGCCGTCCCGGTTCTTAAGGAAGAACTACCGCATCGGGTCGTTGAAGCGCGACCCCTCGCGGCCGTATGTTGTGGCTC
>JAOPZG010000654.1 GCA_025964215.1 Conexibacter sp. | reverse complement strand
GGCCATGTCCTCCATGATGCTCCTCGCCGCCCTGCGGATCACTGCCTGGCGCGCAGCCGCTCGTGTTAAGGTCGGCGCCATGTCCGCCCCCGCCGCCCAGGAGCTCCGCGACGCCCGCGAGGCCGTCGTCCGCGAGCACATGGATGCCGAGAACCGCCTCGACTTCGACGCGGCCCTGCACACCTTCGAGCACCCGCGCTACGAGATCGTCGCCACCGGCGACGTCTACGACGGCGCCGAGGAGGTCTCGGCCTACTACCGCGAGTCGCGCAGCGCCTTCCCCGACCAGCGCAACGAGAACGTCGTCCTGCACCACGCCGACGACGGGATCGTCGTGGAGTTCGACCTGCTCGGCACGCACGAGGGCGAGCTGCGCGGGATCGCGCCGACCGGCAAGTCCTTCCGCTGCCGGATGGCCGCGTTCTTCCTCTTCGAGCCGGGCACCGACCGGATCGCGATCGAGCGGATCTACTTCGACCAGGCGACGATCGCCGCGCAGCTGCTCGGCCAGGACGACGTGCCGGCCGGCATCCCGTCGGCGTGAGCGGCGAGACCGCGGGCGGGCCGCTCGACCGGCGCGCGCTCAACCGCGCGCTGCTCGCGCGCCAGTGGCTGCTCGACGCGCCGCGCGCGGCGACGGCGATCGAGGCGATGGAGCATCTCGTCGGGCTCCAGGCGCAGGACGTCAAGGCCCCGTACTTCCAGCTCTGGGCGCGGCTCGCCGACTTCGACCCCGCGGAGCTCGTGCGCGCGATCGAGGGCCGCGAGGCCGTCCGGATCGTGCTCATGCGCGGGACGATCCACCTCGTCTCGGCGCGCGACGCGGTCCTGCTGCGCCCGCTCGTCCACGAGCTGATCGGCAAGGCGACCGACGCGAGCTGGGGCGTGGGCGACGTCGACCGCGAGGAGCTCGCCGCCGCCGGCCGCGCGCTCGTCGAGGAGGAGCCGCGGACGTTCGCGCAGCTCGCCACGGTGCTGGGCGAGCGCTGGCCCGACGCCGTCCCGCCGGCGCTCGCGCAGCAGATCCGGGCGCGCGTCCCGCTCGTGCAGGTCCCGCCGCGCGGGCTGTGGGGGCAGAGCGGCGCCGCCGCGCACACCTCGCTCGAGCACTGGCTGGGGGAGGAGGCCCACGCCGCGCACGCCGCCGACCCGCTTCCGCTCGCCGCGCTCGTGCGCCGCTACCTCGCGGCCTTCGGCCCGGCCAGCGTGCAGGACCTGCAGAAGTGGTCGGGGCTCTCGCGGCTGAAGCCGGTCTTCGAGGGCCTGCGCGGCGAGTTGGTGTCCTTCTCGGACGCCGAGACGGGCCGCGAGCTCTTCGACCTCCCGGACGCGCCGCGGCCGGACCCCGGGACGGCCGTGCCGCCGCGCCTCGTCGGCCCGTTCGACAACCTGGTGCTCTCGCACGCCGACGCGACGCGCGTCCTGCCCGCGAGCTACAAGCGCTACGTGATGACCCAGAACGGCCTGATCGCCGGGATGGTCCTGATCGACGGCTTCGTGGCCGGCAGCTGGCGGATCAAGGCCAACAGGAACGTCGCGACGCTCACGCTCTTCGGCTTCGGCGGCAAGGGCTTCAAGAGGCCCGACGCGGCCGCGCTCGAGCGCGAGGGCGTGCGGCTGCTCGCCTTCGCGGCGCCCGGCGCGGAGCCGGAGGTCGTCTTCAGCGCCGGCTGAGCACGGTGACGCGCGCGCCGGCCGCGGGGATCATCGTCACGTTGCGGTGCACGGCGTGCTCGGGCTCCGGGTCGACGTAGGTGATGTCCAACCGCCGCGCCATCGCCTCCAGCACGATGCGCTGCTCGGCCATCGCGAGCGCCGCGCCGAGGCACCGCCGGACGCCGCCGCCGAACGGGATCCACGTGTAGGTCCCGGGCTTGTCGTCGTCCCACCGCTCCGGGCGGAACGCGAATGGGTCCGGGTAGACGTCCTCGCGGTGGTGGACGAGCAGGATCGACATCGTCACCGGCGTGTCGGCGGGCACGGCGTACTCGCCCAGGCGCCACGGCACCAGCACGCGGCGGCCGATGATCGGGATGACCGGCCGCGAGCGCATGCCCTCGGTGATCGTCGCCTCGACGATCCGCGCCGAGGCGGCGTCGTCGGAGCCGCGGACCGCGTCGCGCAGGCGGTCGTGCGCCGCGGGCGTGCGGACCAGCCGCTCCCAGATCCACGCGAGCTGGTTGGCCGTCGTCTCGTGGCCGGCGAGGACGAGCGCCAGCAGCTCGTCGCGCAGCTCGCGGTCGCTGAGCTCCTCGCCCTCCTCGGTCCGCGCCTGGAGCAGCAGGGAGAGGATGTCGCGGCGATCCTCGAGGTCGGTGGCGGCGCGGCGCTCGCGGATCACCTGGTAGGTCGGGCGGTCGAGCAGGTCGAGCCCGATCTTCGTGATGCCCACGGGCTCGTCGCGGCCGATGTTCATCAACTCGGCGAGCTGCGCGGTCCGCCACGTCGAGGCCCGCAGCAGGCCCTTGGTCGCGCGGCGCAGCGCGTGCTCGGGCGTGCCGCGCTCCGGCGTCCCCTCGATGCCGAAGATCCCGGACATGATCACGTCGAGCGTGATCGCCTGCATGCGCGGCGCGAGCGCGATCGGCGTGTTGAGCGGCCAGCGATCCAGCTCGCGGTCGGTCGCCTCGACAATCATCTCCTCGTAGCGGGCGATCGCCTCGCCGTGGAACGGCGGCAGCAGCAGCTTGCGCTGGCGCAGGTGGCGCGGGCCGATCGCGGTGAGGACCGAGTTGGGGCCGACGATCGGGCGCAGCGGCGACTCGCCGGTGAGCGAGTGCGCGTGCTCGGGCTTGGCGGTGAAGAGCGACTGGACGTGGTCGGGGTGCGAGGTGATCACCGGGCCGCCGGGGACGATCCCCTGCATCCGGAAGACCTCGCCGAGCCGTCGTCGCGCGCCGAAGACGAAGTCGATCTGCCGCTGGTTGAAGCGCAGGACCTGGAGCGCGCGGGGGAGGTCGACCTGCGGCGGGGCCGGGAGCGTCGCGGCCTCCTCGGCGCTGATGGGCCCGGCGGGCGAGGGCGGCGCGCTGCCGATCAGCGGCGTGGCTGGGGCTTCGGGTGCGAGGGTCATGACATCACCCAGTGTGACATCGATCGATGTCACATTTGTGTGCGGTGTCGCACGGAGCTGACCATCCGGTCAGAACGCATACGGCAAGATGACGCGCTCGTGTCCGCCTCGCCACCCAAGACCCCCGCCGCCGGCCGCCGGCGCGAGCGCCTCTCCGCCGCCGAGGCGCGGCGCGTCGCGCTCGCCGCCCAGGGCTTCGCCGAGCCGCCGCTGAGCCGGGCGGTCGACACGCGCGCGCTGCGCTCGCGGGTGATCGACCGCGTCGGCCTGATCCAGATCGACTCGGTCAACGTCCTGCAGCGCGCGCACTATCTGCCGACGTTCTCGCGGCTCGGCGGGTACGACGTCGACCTGCTCGACAAGCTCTCGCACTACGCTCCGCGGCGGCTGTTCGAGTACTGGGGCCACGAGGCGTCGCTGATCCCCGTCGAGCTGCACCCGCACCTGCGCTGGCGGATGCGCCGCGCGCACGACGACGCGTGGGGCGGGATGCGGCGGATCGCGACCGAGCGGCCGGAGCTCGTCGCCGCGGTCCTCGACGACCTGCGCACCCGCGGGCCGCTGCCCGCCTCGCAGCTCGCGCACCTCGACGCGCCGCGCGCGCCGAAGGGGCCGTGGTGGGACTGGTCCGACGTCAAGCGCGCGCTGGAGTTCCTGTTCTGGAGCGGGGAGATCACGAGCGCGCGGCGGCGGCGCTTCGAGCGGCTCTACGACGTGCCCGAGCGCGTGATCCCGGCGGCGATCCTGGCGGCGCCGACGCCGGACGACGACGAGGCGCAGCGGACGCTGCTGAAGGTCGCCGCGCGGTCGCTGGGGATCGCGACGGAGCCGGACCTGCGCGACTACTTCCGGCTCCCCAGCGCCGAGTCGAAGGCGCGGGTGGCGGAGCTGGTGGAGAACGGCGACCTGCTGCCGGTCGCGGTCGAGGGCTGGTCCGCGCCGGCGTACCTCGCGCCGGGCGCGCGGGTGCCGCGGCGCGTGGAGGCACGCGCGCTCGTCGGCCCGTTCGACTCGCTGATCTGGGAGCGCCCGCGCGTCGAGCGCGTCTTCGGCTTCCGCTACCGGATCGAGATCTACGTGCCCAAGGAGCAGCGCGTCCACGGCTACTACGTGCTGCCGCTGCTGCTCGGCGACGAGCTGGTGGCGCGCGTCGACCTCAAGAGCGACCGCGCCGCGGGCGCGCTGCTCGTCCAGGCCGCGCACGCCGAGCCGGGCGCGCCGGCGGAGACCGCGGAGGCGCTGGCGGTCGAGCTGCGCCGGATGGCGGCGTGGCTGGGGCTCGACGATGTGGTCGACGTCGGCGCGGGCGATCTCTCGCCGGCGCTGCGCGCGGCGCTGGCCGCGGCGTAGCGCCGGCGCTCAGGCCAGCGCCGGCACGAGCTCGCGGCCGATCAGCTCGACCGTCGCGAGGTCGCGGTGCTCCAGGTGCTGGAGGTAGATCCGCGAGACGCCCGCGGCCTCGTAGCCGCGCAGGTGCGCGAGCGCCGTGCCGACGTCGGAGAGGTCGACGGGCTCCATCACCGTGAACGGGATCGGCGCGCGGCCGGCGGCCACGCACGCGGCGTCGATGCGCGCCTTGCGCTCGGCGATCTCGGCGAGCGAGGGCATCACGGTGTTGTACTCGTCGGCGAAGCGGGCGGCGAGGCGCGCCGCGCGCGGGCCGCCGGCGCCGCCGAGGATCAGCGGCGGGTGCGGCTTCTGCACCGGCTTGGGGCGCGCGTCGAGGTCGCTTAGCGCGTAGTGCTCGCCGCTGAAGGAGAACGGGCCCTCGCCCCAGTGGCCGTCGTGGATGATCGTCAGCTGCTCCTCGAGCACGTCCATCCGCTCCTTCATGGGGAGGAACGGGAAGCCGTAGGCGGTGTGCTCGACCTCCGACCAGCCGGTGCCGAGGCCGAGCTCGATGCGCCCGCCGGAGACGTGGTCGGCCGTCGTCGCGAGCTTGCCGAGCACCGAGGGGTGGCGGAAGGACGAGGGCGAGACCATCGTCCCGAGCCGCAGCGTCGTCGTGCGGGCGGCGAGCGCGTTGATCGTGCCCCACGCGTCGAGCGCGCCGCGCTCGTGGTGGCCGCTGACCGACAGGTAGTGGTCGGAGCGGAAGAGCGCCTCGATCCCCGAGGCCTCGCAGCTCTCGGCCAGCGCCACCCAGTCCTCCCAGGTGACGTCCTCCTGGCCCTCGATCATCAGAGCGACGCGCATGGGCCATGTCATAGCGGATAGCGTCGCCGGCATGGAGATCCTCGGGCTGGTCGGATCCGCGTGAGCGACCCCATGTCCAACGGCCGCCGGCGCTACGCGCGCTTCCACGCGCCGGACGCGAGGTGTACGAGTTGGTCGAGGAGCTCGGCCCGTCCTAGGCGACCGGCGCGGGCTCCCACTGGTCGTCGATCAGGCGCTCGGCGGTGGCGAGGCTCTCGGCGGCGAGCGGCTTGAGCTCGGCCATCGCGGGCGTGACGTCGGCGAGCGTCAGCTCGGCGGCGATGAAGCGCGGGACGAGGCCGGTGAGGCTGATGCCGTGCGGCAGCCAGGGCTCGGCGTGGTCCCAGCCCTCGCGCGGCGTGCCCTCGCCGTAGCCGCCGCCGCGGGCGGCGAGGACGAGGAAGTCGCGGCCGCCGAGCAAGCCCTCGTGGGTCGCGGGGTCCAGCGAGAGGCCGGGCGCGATCAGGTGGTCGACCCACGCCTTGACCGCGCTGGGCGGCCCGAAGTTGTAGAGGGGCAGGCCCAAGATGATGGTGTCGGCGTCGCGGATCTCGCCGACGAGCTCCTCGGTCAGCGCGTAGGACGCCGCCTGCTCAGGGGTGTGCTGGTCGGCGGGGACCATGCGCGCGGTGCCCGAGGCGGTGTCGAGGTGGGGGACCGGCTGGGCGCCGAGGTCGCGGTAGGTGACCGTGCCGCCGGGGTGGGTCGCGCGCCAGCGCTCGGCGGCGCGGGCGGTGAGGCGGCGGCTGATCGAGCGCTCGCCCTGGATGGAGGAGTCGATGTGGAGGAGATGCGAAGGCGTCATGGAAAGTCCTTGGTCCTTACGTAATGGTTTGTGCAACACCAACGGCTGACACCATACGACAAGTCGGAGGACTGCCGTAGACTCGGGCCCATCGTCGGCACCACCACGGACACCCACCGCTCATCGGCGCTGCTCGATCACCTCGCGCGGCTCACCCGGCTGCGCTCGGAGTCCGCGCTCGCGCCGCTCGGGCTGCGTCCGCGGCACCTCGTGGCGCTGACGGTGCTGCGCGACCACGGCGACGGGACGCAGCAGGCGCTCGCCGCCGCGCTGCACATCGACCGGACCAACCTGGTGGGGTTGCTCAACGACCTCGAGACGGCGGGCCTGATCGCCCGGCGCCGCGACGCCGAGGACCGCCGCCGCCACATCGTCGAGCTGACGCCCGACGGCGCCACCCGCCTGCGCGAGGCGGAGTGCGCGCTCGCCGTCGCTGAGAACGACGTCCTCGGCGCGCTCGACGCCGAGCAGCGGGAGTTGTTGTACCAGCTGCTCCAGCAGGCGACGGCGGGACACGTGGTCGACTGCTCTGCGGCGGTCGCCACGGAGTGACGCGAGCGCCGATGAGTTCCGCGGGCGTCGCGCGTCTCTGTCGCGACACCTACGAACGGAGCACCTCATGCGCAAGCTGATCATCACGGAGTTCATCTCGCTGGACGGCGTCATGCAGGCGCCGGGCGGCGAGCCCGGCTACGCCCACAGCGGCTGGGTCGGGCCGCTGTTCCTCGACGAGCTCGGCGCCTACAAGCTCGAGGAGCAGCTCGCCGCCGACGTCCTGCTCCTCGGCCGCGTGACCTACGAGAGCTTCTACGGCGCGTGGCCGAGCCGCGACGACGCGATGGCCGACAAGATCAACACCATGACCAAGGTCGTGGCGTCGACCACGCTGACCTCCAGCGACTGGCACGACACGACGATCGTCGGCGACGGCGTCCTCGGGCACGTCGCGGCGCTGAAGGAGCAGGACGGCGGGCCGATCCTCGTGGCCGGCTCCCGCACGCTCGCCCACGCGCTGCTCGCCGGCGGCCTCGTCGACGAGATCAACCTCCAGGTCTTCCCGCTGCTCCTCGGCTCCGGCCTGCGCTTCTACCCGGAGACCGAGGACCTCACGGCGCTGACGCTCGTCTCCTCGCGCGCACTGGAGAACGGCGTGCTGCTGCAGACCTACGCGCCTAGCCGTTGACCTTGGACAGCACGCAGCGGTACCGGTAGGCGGTGGCGTCGACCGTTGCCGGCGCGTTGTTGCCGGTGCGGTCGATCGCGATCACCGTCCGCACGCCGGGCGCGGGGTCGCTCGCCTCGCCGGTCAGCTCGTACTGGTTGGACCCGGCGCCGGCGGCCCAGACGACGTCTGACTGCTGGCGGACCCAGGTCAGCTCGAGCCAGGTG
>JAOPZG010000647.1 GCA_025964215.1 Conexibacter sp. | reverse complement strand
GCCGGCTGGGTCCCGCGCAGCGCGCTCGGCGCCTACGGGAGCGTCCGCACGCGCCTCGTCGTCGACCGCCGCAAGCTCACCGCCACCCTCACCCGCGACGGCCGCGCGATCCTCCACGTCCCCGTCGGGATCGGGACGCGCGCCGCCCCCACGCCCGCCGGGCGCTTCGTGATCCGCGACGTCCTGCGCCGCTACCGCAGCGCCTTCTACGGTCCCGTCGCCTTCGGCACGAGCGCCCGCTCAGCGACGCTGACGGACTGGCCCGGCGGCGGCTACATCGGGATCCACGGGACCGACCGGCCGGGGCTCCTGCCCGGCCGGGTCTCCCACGGCTGCATCCGGATGCGCAACCGCGACGTGGAGCGCCTGGCGCGGCTCATGCCCGCCGGCACCCCACTGACGATCTTGTAGGACTAGCCCTCGTAGACCACGAAGTCGCGCTTGCGCGCGCCGCACACGGGACAGAACCACGTGTCCGGGATGTCCTCGAACGCGGTCCCGGGCGGGATGCCGCCATCGGGGTCGCCGTCGGCGGGGTCGTAGATGAACCCGCAGGACTCGCAGATCCACTTCTGCACGGTGGCGCTCTCGCTGCTCATGTTGGCCTGAACGGTACTGGCAGGGCGGCCGGTAGGCTGCCTCGTCGTGGACGTCGATCGCCCCGGTCCGGGAGAAGAGCTCAACGACGGCGCCGTGACGGTGCCCCGCCAGGCGGCGACGGTGATCGTCCTCCGCGGTGGCGCGGAGACGCTCGAGGTGCTGCTCGTCCAGCGCAACCCCGCGCAGCGCTTCATGGGCGGCGCGTGGGTCTTCCCCGGCGGCGCCGTGGACGCGCACGAGGGCGAGGGCGACGGCGCCCATCGCGCCGCGGCCGTCCGCGAGCTGGCCGAGGAGGCCGCCATCGAGGGCGTCGACCCCGCGCAGCTCGTGCGCTTCTCGCAGTGGATCACGCCGCCGGAGGTCAAGATCCGGTTCGACACGCACTTCTTCCTCGCGCCGCTGCCCGACGGCGCGCAGCCGCGCGTCGACGGCGCCGAGTGCGTCGACCTCGGCTGGTTCACGCCGGCCGGCGCGCTCGCCGCGCACGAGGCCGGCGAGCTGCTGCTCGTCTTCCCCACCATCAAGCACTTCGAGCAGCTCTCGGTCTTCCCCACCTCCGACGCGCTGCTGGACTTCGCGCGCGGCCGCGAGGTCGTGGCGGTGACGCCGCGCGTCGTCATGAGCGGCGAGCAGGCCCGCATCCTGCTGCCCGGCGAGCCCGGCTACGAGACCGCGGCGGAGGCCTGATCCATGGGCCTCGTCGTCGCCGTCACGGGGCCGACCGGCGAGATCGGCAAGCCGTTCCTGGCCGCGCTGGAGCGCTCGCGCGAGATCGAGCGGATCGTCGGGATGGCGCGGCGCCCGTTCGACCCGGCCGCGCACGGCTGGAAGAAGGTCGAGTACCGCCAGGGCGACGTCCTGGACCGCGCGTCGGTCGAGGCGCTGTGCGAGGGCGCCGACGTCGTCGTGCACCTCGCGTTCGTGATCGTCGCCGGCTCGCAGGAGAGCGAGCACATCAACCTGGTCGGCTCGCGCAACGTCTTCGAGGCCGCGGTCGCGGCGGGCGCGCGGCGGTTGGTGTACGCCTCGTCGGTGGCGGCCTACGGCTTCCCGGTGCTCGGCCGGGAGATCGTCGAGGACGACCCGCCGGCGGGCAACCCGAGCATGCCGTACTCCCATCACAAGGCGCAGGTCGAGGCGCTGCTCGGCGACGTCCTGGACGGCACCGACGTCGACACCTACATCTTCCGCCCGTGCATCGTCGCGGGGCCGCAGGCGCCGATCCTCGTCAACCAGATCCCGTACGTGCGCTGGGGCGACAAGCTGCCGGGCGCGGTGCGCGCGCTCTTCGACGTCGTGCCGATCCTCAAGCCGGTGCTGCCGGATCCCGGCGTGCCGTTCCAGCTCGTCCACCACGACGACGTCGCGACCGCGATGCGCGCCGGCGTCCTGGGCCGCGGCGAGCCCGGGGCCTACAACCTGGCCGGCGACGGGACGATCACGATGTCGGACCTCGCGCGCGAGCTGGGGTACTACTCGGTCCCGATGCCGGAGCTTGCGGTCGACGCGACCGCGGAGATCGTCTCGCGGCTGCCGCTGATGCCCGACGAGGTCTCCTGGATCGAGGCGGTGCGGCGCCCGACGCTGATGGACACCGCGCGGGCGCGGCGGCTGCTGCGCTGGGCGCCGAAGCACGACGCGGCGGAGACGCTGCGCGCGACGGTCGCCGCGGCGCGGCCCGACCTCAGCGCGTGACGTCGGTGACCGGCACGGCGAAGCGGCGCTGCGCCTCGCCGACGACGTCGTCCTCGCGGTAGCGCTGGGCCTCCTCGTCGCCGCGGACGAAGACGACGACGCGGTCGGCGTGGAAGGTCGTGAGCGCGTCCTGGAGGGCGAGCAGCGGGTCGCTCTCGCCGGTCTGCGCGCGGGTGCGCGCGCCGACGGCCGAGAGCGCGTCGGCGGTCTGGCGCGCGGTCGACTCGGCGTCGGCGATCGCCTCGTCCGAGTCCGAGACCCAGAAGGCGAGCGGCGAGGAGTTGACGGCCGGGGAGACGACGAGCACCTCGGCGCCGTCGAGCTCCTCGCCGTCCAGCGCACCGCGCAGGTCGTCGGCGTCGACGGGATCGGTGGCGAGCACGAGCAGCTTCATGCCCTACGGGTTCCCGCGGGGCGCGAAGCCCATGCGCGCCGCGGGCAGGCTAGGCCGCGACGACGGCCGCGGCCGGCTGCGCGATCTTGCCCAGGATGTAGGCGCGCCCGCCGAAGCCGTAGTCGCAGTAGCGGCGGAACTCGAGCTCGGGGTTGGCCTGCTGGAACTCGTCGAACGCGCCGGCCTCGCCGCGGTCGGGGTGGCCCTTGAAGAAGAACGGCTCGTCGAAGAGCAGGACGCTGCCCTCCTGGAGCGCGGGGCGCACGTAGTCGAGCGCGACCTTGGTCGGCTCGCCGAGGTCGAGGTCGAACATCGCGACGGCGATCTTGTCGATCTTCGGGGCCGTGCCGGCGCCGATCGTGTCGTCGAGGAAGCCCTTGACGATCTCCCACTCGGACTTGCTGCCGTACGCGCGGGTGATGCGCTTGCGGACGCGCTGGTAGTCGGTGGCGAACTCGCCCTCCTGCGCGCGGTGATGCTCGTCCTCGGCGTCGTAGCGGAGGCCGTCGAAGGAGTCGAAGCCGTAGAACTTGCGCCGCGGCATGGGGTCGCCGGCGGTCGCGAGGTGGCACTGGAGCGCGCCGATGAACGAGGCGCCCTCGAACATGCCGAACTCGACGTAGTCGCCCTCGACGCCCTCGTGGTTGACGAAGTGGAACGCCCGCTTCATCCCCCGGACCTTGTCGAGGCTGTGCTCGACGGCAGGGTGCCGGCTGGCGGTGAGCCGGATCATGAGCTCCTGCAACCGGTAGGCGTTCTTCATGACGTTGAAGGCGGAAGCGCTGGCCATTGGAGGCAGCGTAGGGACCGCCGTGCCGGCTGTGGGCGAGGGTGCTGGACCTATGGCCAGGGCCGGGGGCGAACCCTCGACCATGGTGGTGGGGCTAGGACTCGTCGGGCGCCGCGGGGGCGTCGGCGGCGGGCGGCGCCTCGGCCTCGACCGGAGGGTCGACGGGCGCGGCGGCCTCGGCGTCGGCG
>JAOPZG010000600.1 GCA_025964215.1 Conexibacter sp. | reverse complement strand
CTCCAGGTTGACCTGGTGGACGATGCCCGTGTCCGGCGGGACGACCTTGAAGGTCTCGAACGCGTCCTGGCCCCACTTCAGGAACTCGTAGCGCTCGCGGTTGCGCTCGAACTCGCGCTCGGCGTTGAACGCGAACGCGGTCCGCGTGCCGAACTCGTCGACCTGCACCGAGTGGTCGATGACCAGCTCGGCCGGGACGAGCGGCTCGATCTTCGCGGGGTCGCCGCCGAGGTCGGCCATCGCGTCGCGCATCGCGGCGAGGTCCACGACGGCGGGCACGCCGGTGAAGTCCTGCATGACCACGCGCGCGGGCGTGAAGGCGATCTCGAGCGACGGCTCCGCCTTGGCGTCCCACGTGGCGAGCGCCTCGATGTCGGCCGCGTCGACCGCGCCGTTGCCCTCGGTGCGCAGCAGGTTCTCGAGGAGGATCTTGAGGCTGAACGGCAGGCGCGCGATGTCGAACTTCGACTGCAACGCGTTCAGGCGGAAGATCGTCAGCTCGCGGTCGCCGACCTTCAGCGTGCCGCGGGCGTCGAAGGAGTTGGGGTGCTCGGAGGAGGAGGCCATGGTTCGTGGTCCTTTCAGCGGTCGGCGGGGAGCACCACGAAAGGCTCCCCGTCCGGGGTCAAGACAGATCGGAAGTGCTGGTCGAAGGTCGCGATGCGGTTCGTGCGCAGGATGCCCGCGAGCGCGACCAGCGACGCGTCGGCGAGGCCGAGGAAGGGGTGCTGGCGGGCGATGCGGATCGTCTCGTGCAGGCCCTCGGCCCACCAGCGGAGGCCGAAGGCGCCGTTGTCGAAGTTGTCCCACAGGACGTGCGCCGCCGGCTCGCCGCCGTACCTCGTCACGAGGCGGTCCATCTCGTTGAGCGTGAGCGGCGTCGTGATGAGGTCCTCGTCGGTCGAGGCCAGCCAGCTGTACGCCGCGCGATGGTCGTCGTCGTCCGCGCCGAGCAACGTGACGACGAAGCCGGTGTCGAGGATGATGCTCAACCTTCGCCGAAGCCCGTCTCGTAGAGGTACTTCTCGGCGTTGCGTCCGAGATCGGGCGGCCCGCCCTTGATGATCCCGATGCCCTTTGGCTTCGGGCGCTTGGGCTTGGCGACGACGCCTTCAAGGCTCCGGCGGATCAGCTCCGCCTTCGTGATGCCCTCCTCGGCCGCCTTGCGCGCCAGGCTCTGGTCGAGCTCCTCGTCGAGGTAGATGCTGGTCTTCTTCAGCATGACGCCACGTAGGGTAGCACCCTACGTGCCACCCGCAACCCCCGTCGTCAGACGGTCTTCAGCAGCACGGCGTTGATCGCCTGGGCGAGCTTGTCGGCCGGGACGACGCCCGCGGAGACGAGCGAGAGGTCGGTGTCGTCGGTGCCGATCAGGATCGTCGGCGTGCTGTGCACGGCGTAGCGGCTCTGCATGCTGTGGACCGCGCCGAGCTGGTCGCTGACCTCGGCCGAGCGGCGCTCGCGCATCGCCTTCGCGGCGTCGAGGCCGTGGACGCCGCCGAGCACGCCGCGCAGGAACGGGTCGGTCACGTAGCCGCTGCCCTCCTGGCCCTGGACGTCGTAGAAGCGCATCGACGCGTCCCACATCCGGTTCTGGAGCCCGGCGGCCATGACCGCCTTGTTGGCGCGCTCGGACTGCGGGCCGAGCACGCTCGTGAGCCGCAGCTCCATCCGGACCTTGCCGGTCTTGATGTAGCGCTTGACGATGTCCGGCCACGACTCGGCGGCGAACTCGCGGCAGAACGGGCACTGGAGGTCGGCGAACTCGACGAGCAGGACCGGCGCCTTCGGGTCCCCGAGGACCAGCCCCTGCTGCGGGATGCCGCGCAGGATCGCCGTCACGTCGTGCGGGGACGCCTTGCGCGGCTTGCTGGGGTCGGAGCCGCCGCTGGAGACGAGGACCGCCACGAGGACGATCGCGGCGGCGGCGCCGACGAGGACGGAGAAGAGGGCGAGGCGACGGCTCATGCGGCCATGAAGCCTGTCACGCCGAGCCCGCGGCGGACGGTCAGTCTGCCGCCCCGGCAGCGATCGGTCGCGCGGGCGCCGGCTCGCGCAGCAGCCGGATCGTGCAGACGATCGCCAGGCCGGTCATCAGGATCGCGCTGCCGACGCACCACTGGCAGATCGCGTCGATGGTGAAGAGCTCGCGGTAGGTCAGGTAGGCCGAGAAGCCGAAGCCGACGAGCGCAACGAGCGCGGCGACCATCCGCGGGCCCTCCCCCTGCCCGGGCGCGAGCAGTGCGCCGAGCAGGGTGACGTACCCCAACAAGCCGAGGAGCGCGACGGGGACCCCGGCGAGCTTCGCGTACGACGAGGTCTGCACCTTGTGGCAGCCGTGCGCGATGTTGCACACCGGGTCGATGTCGGCGTAGTGCACGTACACCAGGTAGCCGGCGATCCCGATCCCGAGCACCACCAGGACGAGCCCGGTGGTGCGCAGCGCGCGGTCGCTCACCGGCCGCCCTTCGCCGCCAGCGCCGCGTCGACGAGCTTGGAGACGCCGGCCGCGGTCGGCTGCGACTCGGCGGTGTCGGCCTTGAGCTCGCCGCCCGTCGGGCCGACGAGGATCGTCGGCGTGCCGGTGACGCCGTAGCGGCTCGACAGCGTCTTGGCCGCCGCGATCTCCTGCGACGCCTGCGCGGAGCCCGCGCCGGCGATCGCCTTCGCCGCGTCGGCGCCCGCGCCGTCCAGCACCTTGGTCAGGAAGGCGTCGTCGACGTAGCCCGAGTTCTCCTCCTGCTGGTTGCGGTAGAAGAGGTCGGACGCCTGCCAGAGCTTGTCCTGCGCACCTGCCGCCTCGAGCACGCCGGCCGCCGTCACCGAGTCCGGGCCGATGAACGTGAGGTAGCGCAGCTCCATCTTCGCCTTGCCGGTGCGCACGTACTTCTGGATCAGCGACGGCATCTCGTTCAAGGTGTAGGCCTTGCAGTACGGGCACTGGGGATCGGCGAACTCGACGATCGTCACCGGCGCGGTCGCCTTGCCGAGCGTGATCCCCTTCTGCGGGATCCCGCCGATCAGGCTCGCGGTCGCGGCGGCGCCCTGGAAGCCGCCGCCGGAGGACTTCTTCTTGGAGCCGCCGGAGGAGACGACGATCGCCACGACGACGATCACGACCGCGGCGGCGAGCAGCGCGCCGAGCTGGGTCAGGCGCTTGCGCCGGACCACGCCGGCCGTGGCGGCCTGCTCGTGCGCGAGGC
>JAOPZG010000586.1 GCA_025964215.1 Conexibacter sp. | reverse complement strand
CGGTCTGCGGCCTCTACGGCCGCGACGAGGTCCAGATCGACCGGCAAACCGCCGACGACCTGCCGGGCCTCGCCCAGGCGATCACCTGCGCGGCGTTCGCCGTCGTCGCCCTCGACGTCGTGGCCGGGTCGCCGTCCGCGGTCGCCGGGACCGTCGCGATCTGGCTGGCGATGGTGCTCGTCGTGCCCTGCGCCCGGGCGATCGGCCGCGCCGCGGCCCGCCGCCACCCCGCCTACCAGCAGATGACGCTCGTGCTCGGCGCCGGCCAGGTCGGCCAGCTGATCGCGCGCAAGCTGCGCAGCCACCCCGAGTACGGCCTGCGCTTCGTCGGGTTCGTGGACGCCAACCCGCGTGGCCTAGCGGCCGACGTCGAGGCGCCGGTCTTCGGCGGCGTCGACGCGATCGAGGAGCTCGTCGCCACCCTGCACGTCGACCGCGTGATCGTCGCGTTCTCCGAGGACGACCACGCCGACACGCTCGACGCCCTCGACGCGCTCCGCCGCAGGGGCGTGCGCGTCGACCTCGTTCCGCGGCTCTTCGAGGCGGTCGGCCCGCGCTTCGCCGTCAGCCACCTCGAGGGCATGCCGCTGCTCACGCTGCGCCCGCGGGAGCCCGCGCGCGCCGCGCTGCTCGCCAAGCGCGGCCTCGACGTCGCCGGCGCCGGCCTGGCGCTGCTCGTCGCGGCGCCGGTCTTCGCGGTCATCGCGCTGCTCGTGCGCCTGGACTCCTCGGGCCCGATCCTCTACCGCGGCCGCCGCGTCGGCGCCGACGGCCAGGTCTTCGACCAGCTGAAGTTCCGGACGATGCGCACGGAGTGGTGCGCGCCGCACGGCGCCGACACCCGCTTCGAGCGCTACCTCGAGGAGCTCGGGCTCAGCGACGAGTTCGCCCGGACGCAGAAGCTGCGCGACGACCCGCGCGTCACGCGCGTCGGGCGCCTGCTGCGGCGGACGTCGCTCGACGAGCTCCCGCAGCTGTGGAACGTCCTGCGGGGCAACCTCGCGCTCGTCGGCCCGCGGCCCATCACCGAGGCCGAGCGGAGCTCGCGCTACTGGGACGACCGGCGCAAGCGCGGGCTCGTCGGCTACTGGGACTGCCCCGGGCTGCGGCCCGGGCTGACCGGCTGGTGGCAGATCAACGGGCGCTCGACGATGAGCTTCGAGGAGCGGATCCGCCTGGACACTGCCTACCTCACGAGCTGGTCGCTGACGCTCGACCTGCACATCCTGGTCAAGACGCTGCGCACGCTCGTCTCGACCGACGGCGCGTACTGACCCGCGCCGCCGGGCCGGCTACTTCTTCTTCGACTTCTTCTTCTTGGCCGGCTTCGTCGGCGTGGCCTTGGTCGCCGTGCGGAACGCGACCTCGCCGAGGAAGGTGCCGAGCAGGACGCCCGTGCTCTTGCGCGGGACGATGATCAGCTCGACCTTGCCGGTGCTCAGGCACCAGCGGTCGGCCGGGTGGCCCTGCTCGGCGCCCGGGGCGATCTTGACGTTGACGACCTGGCCCTTGTGCGGGGCGTAGACGCGGACCGCGGAGCTGACGCCGCAGTCGGCCGTCTGCTGGCGGGCGAGGACCTGGTAGGTCTGCGTCGGCTTGAGCTTGCGGTCGGTCCGGAAGCGCACCTTGATGCTCTGCGTGAGCGACGGGATGCGCGGCGTCATGGTCATGTTGACCGGCAACGTGGTGGCCTTGGTCTGGCCCGTCGCGTCGCCGCCCGCGAGCTTCGTGACCTTGCCGGCGGCGTAGCGGAACGGCAGCGTCGCGGTGAACGCCTTGCCGAGCGGCGGCGTGATCGTGACGCGGCCGGCGCCGCGGACGTCGAGGCCCGCCTTGCCGTTGCTGAAGGACTCGACGACGCCCGGGGCGGCGGCGAAGCGGTACTGGTAGCCCCAGGCCGCGCCGCGCTGGGCGACGGTCGTGTACTTCCACGTGGTCGGCGTGCTCACGGGGGCGAACGGGTTCCACGCCAGCATGTTGGTGAAGCTCTCGCGGAAGTTCGGCACGGTGTGGATGCCGTTGTGCTGCTGGTAGGTCACGTCGACGTGGGCCTTGCGGGCCGCGGCCACGAAGTCCTTGGCCTGGGCGATCGCGACGAGCTCCACGAGCCGCGCCTGCCCGAAGTCGACGTCGTCGGGCCCGTAGGGCGTGAGGTTGCCGACGTCCACGAGCGTGCGCGTGGAGCGCAGGTTGTCGACCATCTGGGTCGGGTTGTGGCCGGTGGCGTAGAAGCCGTTCGGCGGGCCCCAGATCGTCTTGTAGGAGTTGTAGCCGATCTGGATCTCGGGGCGGGCGATGTTGATCATCCCCGAGAACGAGGCGGCGCTGCCGAAGTAGTCCGGGCGCTGCGCGGCGAGGAACAGCGCGGCGAAGCCGCCCATCGAGGTGCCGGCGATCGCGTGCGAGGTCCGGCCGGCGCAGATCGGCAGGCGGCTCTGGACCGTCGGGATCAGCTCCTCGAAGACCCAGCGCTCCCACGCGGGCGAGCGGCGGCCGTTGTTGTACCAGTTGGTGAACTGCCCGTCGCCGCCGCCGGGGATCACGACGATCGCGTGCAGCTGCTTGACGAGGTCCAGGGAGCCGAGCCACTCGGTCGGCGTGCCGGCGCCGTGCAGGAGGTACAGGACCGGCCAGCAGTGGTCGGGCGTGTAGCCGTCGGGCAGCACCACGGCGGTGCGCAGGCCCGTGGGGCCGGAGGTCGCGGCGAGCGACGGGGTGAGGTTGAAGACGGCGTCCTTGGGCGAGACGAACTTGCTCGTCAGGTCCCACTCCTGGACGGTCTGCGCCCGTGCGGTGGCGGCGTGCGGGCCGCCGGTCAGGAACGCGAGGCAGGCGAGGATGGCGACGGGCACGAGGGAGCGCGCCGAGCGGAGGCGAAGGGGCATCGGTTCGTCAATCGGCAGATGGCGGTCCGGAATTGAGCCGGTGTCCTCGCGCAAACGCCCGGCGAAAGTCGCAGGGTGGGTGCACAAGTCCCCTCCCGGAAGGGAGAGATCTCCCCATCGACGCGCCGGGAGCCGGGGATACGGTACGCGACATCGGGATCCGTGCGGGGATCCCCAGGACGCGAAAGGGCCATCGATGGCCGATCCCAACTGGGTGCTGGTGGAGCGGTTCCGTGGGCGCATGCGCCGCGTGACGCTGCTCGACGAGGACCTCAACGTCATCTCGACCCACGATCGCGGCGACCTGGCCGTCGAGCCCGACGAGTGCCAGCTGCTGCGCGCCGTCGAGCTCGAGCGCGCCGCCGGCGTGTTGGCCTAGGCGCGCGGCCGGGCGGCCCTCGTGGCGGGCGACGGACTACCGTTGCCCGTCGAATGGACGCCGTCGCCGCCGCACCCACCGTCCCGTGATCGCCGCGCTGCTGCGGGCCGATGAGGCCATCGT
>JAOPZG010000550.1 GCA_025964215.1 Conexibacter sp. | reverse complement strand
CGGCCGCCGTGGCCACGGCCTCCATGCTCTCGACGCGGTCGCCCGCCTCGTGGGCGCGGAGCATGTCGACCTCGGCCGCGGGCGTGGGGTAGCCGAGCGACAGCCGGGCCATGAAGCGGTCGACCTGCGCCTCGGGCAGCGTGTAGGTGCCCTCGAACTCGACGGGGTTCTGGGTGGCAAGCACGACGAACGGGCGCGCAAGCTCGTGGGAGTGCACGTCGACGGTGACGCGGCGCTCCTGCATGCACTCCAGCAGGCCTGACTGCGTCTTGGGCGAGGCGCGGTTGATCTCGTCGACGAGCACGACGTTCGCGAAGACCGGCCCCGGCCGGAACTCGAAGCGGTCCTCGCGGCGGTTGAAGACGTTCGTGCCGACGACGTCGGCGGGCAGCAGGTCCGAGGTGCACTGGATGCGCGCGAAGCCGAGGTCGGTCACGCGCGCGATCGCCCGGGCCAGCGTCGTCTTGCCGACACCCGGAAGATCCTCGATCAGCACATGGCCCTGGGCGAGGATGCAGACGAGCAGGACCTCGAGGACCTCGGCGCGGATCTCGACCGCGTCGTGGACCGCTTCGGCGATGCGCCGCGCGAGCAGGCCGGCGGCCGCGACCTCGGAGCCGTCGAGGTGCTCGCCGGCGGCCACGCTCAGGCCCCGGCCTTCGCCTCGGTCGCCGCGCGCAGGCGATCGACCACCGCGAGGATCGCCCGGCCGACCTCCGCCTTGGTGCCGCGCGGGACGGCCTCGTCGCCGGCGGCGGTCACGAGCGTGACCTCGTTGTCGGTGGCATCGAAGCCGATGCCGGGTTGGGAGACGTCGTTGACCACCACCGCATCCAACCCCTTGCGCACGAGCTTGTCGCGGCCGTACGCGACCGCGCCCGCGCCATGTTCGGCGGCGAAGCCGACGAGCGTCTGGTCGGCGCGGCGGGTGGCGGCCAGTCCGGAGAGCACGTCCTCGGTACGTTCGAGGACGAGCTGGAGCTCATCGCGGCCGCTCTTCTTCAGCTTGCCCTCGTGCGCGGCGGCCGGCCGGAAGTCGGCGACCGCCGCCGCCATGACCAGGACGTCGGTGGCGGCGAACTCGGCGACCGCGGCGTCGCGCAGCTGCGCGGCCGTCTCGACGTCGAGGTAGCTCACGCGCGGGTGGCGGGCGAGCGCGACGTTGGCCGCGATCACCGTGACCTGCGCGCCGAGGGCCGCGGCCTCCTCGGCGACGGCGAAGCCCATCCGCCCGGACGAGCGGTTGCCGACGTAGCGCACGGCGTCGATCGGCTCGCGCGTCCCGCCCGCGGTGATCAGCACCTTCAGGCCGTCCCACGGACGGGCGCCCGCGGGCACGACCGCCTCGAAGGCCGCGACCAGGTCGGCGACGTCGGCCAGCCGGCCCGTCCCCCACTCGTGCTTGGTCGCCAGCGCGCCCGTCGTCGGCGGGACGACGATCACGCCGCGCTCGCGGAGCAGCGCGAGGTTGGCCTGCGTCGCGGGGTGCTCCCACATCAGGTGGTTCATCGCGGGCGCGACGAGCACCGGGCAGGAGGCGGCCAGCGCGGCGCTGGTCAGCAGGTTGTCGGCCAGCCCGTGGGCGAGCTTGGCGATGGTGTTGGCCGACGCGGGCGCGATCAGGTAGGCGTCGGCGTTGCGCACCAGCTCGAGGTGCGAGGCCGGGTCGTGCGCCGGCGGGTCCTGGTCGGGGAACGCGCCCCGGGCGGGGTCGCGCTCGAACTCGTCGGTCAGGACCGGGGCGCCCGTCAGCGCCGCGAACGAGGCGGCGCCGACGAAGCGCTGGGCGGTGGGCGTCTGGATGGCGCGGACGGCATGCCCGGCCTTGGTCGCCAGGCGCACGACCTCCAGCGCCTTGTAGGCGGCGATGCCCCCGCGGACACCGAGCAGGAGACGCGCCACGACCAGCTCCTAGCGGTACTGGTACTTGATCTTGCCCGCGGCGACTTCCTCGAGCGCGATCGTGAGGTAGTTCTTGCTGATGGTCTCGACCATCGGCGGCGGGAACTCGTCGAAGGTCCCCTCGCCGAGGTTGTGGTAGTACGAGTTGATCTGTCGCGCGCGCTTGGCGGCGACGAGGACCGACGCGTAGTTGCTGTCGACGTGGTCGAGCAGCTTGTCGATGCGGGGGCTGATCACGGGTCCAGTGTACCTCGCACGATGGCGGCCAGCTCGTCGACCGCCTCGTCGAGCCGATCGTTGACCACGGAGTGCTCGAACTCGCCGGCCGCGGCGAGCTCCTGCTCTGCCACCTTCAGGCGCCGCTCGACCTGCTCGGGGTCGTCGGTGCCGCGCCCGATCAGGCGGTCGCGCAGCGCCTCGTCGCTCGGCGGGCGGATGAAGATCTGCGTCGCGTCGGGCAGCGTCTCGCGCACCTGGCGCGCGCCCTGGACCTCGATCTCGAGGACGACCGGGCGGCCGCCGGAGGTGTGGCGGTCGAGCTCCTCGCGCAAGGTGCCGTAGCGGCGGCCGGAGTACTCGGCCCACTCGACGAAGTCGCCCGCGGCGACGTGGCGCTCGAACTCCTCGTCGGAGAGGAAGTGGTAGTGCTCGCCCTGCGTCTCCCCCGGCCGCGCCTGGCGCGTCGTGGCCGAGACGCTGAGCGCCAGCTCCGGGACGCGCTCGCGCAGCAGGCGGATGAGCGTGCCCTTGCCGACCCCGGATGGGCCCGTGATGACGAAGACCCCAGGCAGAAGGAGAGGAGCCGGTCGCTACTTGCGCAGCATGCCGACGAGCTCGGCGCGCTGACGATCAGAGAGGCCGCCGATGGTCTTCGACGGCGAGATCCGGCAGGTCTGCAGGATCTTGTTGGCCTTCACCCGCCCGTACTTCGGCACCGCCAGGAGCATGTCGAAGACCTTGGCGGTCTCGAGGAACTCCGGGGGCTCGAGGAGCAGCTTGTGGATCGACACTCGACCGGCCTTCAGATCGCGCTTGAGCTGCGCGCGACGGGTGCGGATGACGTTCGCCTTCTGGAGGGCGTCCATCCGCTGGTTGAGGCTGCGTTCGGGTGCCGCCGTGTGCTTGGTGGGCGAGTTGGCTGCCGGCGACATCGGGGCGCCGATACTACACACCAGCGGCCGGCCAGCAAGGCGCGACGGGGCAATTCGGCTGGACCTCGACCTGAGGTCGACCCTTCTTCACCCTGCTTGATGGTGGCGGCCGGTTTTGCAGGCACTTTGCCAGCCGCCGGCGACACGCCGGGAAGCGGTCCGCAGGCCCTTCCCACGAACGGGATCCGCCGTTCCCGGCGTCGTCCCACGGCAGGTGTGCGGAGCCGACATAGATCGGCGTCGAGGAGCGGACATCCATCCACCGGGACGGCCGCTCAGCGCTCAGCGCCAGCCCGGTTCGAGCCCACGTCGCGCAGCCGCCGCGCGAGCTCGCGCTGGACCCGCCGCGGCCACAGCGGACCGCCGTAGACGAAGGCCGTGTAGGCCTGCACGAGCGTCGCGCCGGCCGCGAGCCGCGCGGCGACGTCCGCCCCGCTCTGCACACCGCCGACCGAGATCAGCACGAG
>JAOPZG010000470.1 GCA_025964215.1 Conexibacter sp. | reverse complement strand
CGACCATGAAGGCGCTCTCGCTCGCCCACACCGCGCAGAACGAGAGCTGCGCACGGAGGATCAACGAGGTACGCGCCGTCAAGCGGCCGACTATCCCACAGCGCGCAGGGAACCCAGGTCCCCTCTCCGGCGCGACAGGAAGCGGACCCCCGGCGCGGGCAGGTCGCCCCAATCTCCAACAGCTCCGCGCTCGACGGCGCTCACGCGTCCGGCGAGGGTGCTCCTACCCACCTCCGTTTCGAAGTCCCAGGGCTCGCTGATGGTCAAGCGCGCCGCGGCCCCGATGTTGGCTCTGCTGGCTGCCGTCTGATCGAAAGGGGAGTCTCCATTCACGTCTCGCGACGTAGATAGCAGTACGTCGTCCCCCTCACGACCCCGACGGGATCCGGAGGCGTCCGCCGCTCGGCTTCGAATTGAACTTCCACGTCATCGTCGAGATCACCGATGACCATGCCTTCAACCTCGCTCACGAGCTCCCGATGGTCGTCTGTCACGACGCCGTCATACGTGAAGGTCGCATGCACGCGGCCCTCGTCCAGCGCAACTTCAACCGACCGTAGATCCGGGGTGACCATCCCGAGGAGGGCACGCTGGAGGGACAGCAACACCAGTGTCCTGAACTCGTTCATCAGGGCCTCACGGGGTAGATGTGGGCGCCGCGGCTCCCGTACACGATCATCCCGCGCGACGACGGCATCCCGACGCCAGTCTTTGGATTGACGTACGTGCCGATTGTCTCGCCGAAGTCGACTCGCTCCTTAAAGCCAGGCTGACCTCTTGGTACGGAGCCTAGTGGATCGCCGGAGCCGGCGCGCTCGATGAGCTTTCGTGGATCTGCGGTCAGCTCGCTTCGCCCCGCGATGTAGCTGTTGTGGCCGAGGAAGTGCTTCTCCTGTGCGCCCCAATTGATCTCCGGCAACTCCTTCGCGGCCAGTCCGCTGCGTCCTCCGCCATGCGCCATGCTCGCGAGCAAGAAGGCGTCGCTGGCTTGCTGTGCCAGCGGCTTCGGTCCGCTGTCGTTGGGGCTGGTCCCAAACTGGATGCAACCGACACATTGCTTCGTACTCAGCCCTGGCAGCGGAACGCCCTGGCAGCCTTGCGGACGCAAGTTGTCGTCGTAGAAGCCGCTCGCCGCGTCGGCGACGCCGTTGACTTGCCGAGAGACATAATCCTTGGCCGGCGCGACCGCAGCGTCGAAGGCCTTGTCAAGGATGTTCTTGTCGGCGGCCCCCCGCGCCCTGGCGCTTGCTTTCGCGTCCGCGGCTTGGGCGCGGTCGATCTCGGCGTCGTAATGCTTCTGGCGGCCGGGCGGGACCGCGTTGTCGTCGGCTTGCTGGGCGCGTTGGCGTCGGATCTTCTGGGTGTGCTTGGGCTGGGACTTGACCGTCTGACCACTCTCGGTACTCGGAACCCACGGCTGGCCGTCGACCGCGTCCGGACTGATGTGCCCGTCGAACTCCACGCTGTCGACCGGGTCGCTGCCGGCGAAGTCGTAGCGGTTCTGCGTGAGCGGGTCGGCGACGAGTGAAAGGTCCGATTGCGCGGACTCGTAGCGGTCTGATTGCAGGAAGCGGCCGACCGAGGGGCGGTAGTCGCGGGCCTGCATGTCATAGGTCTTGACCGCGCTGTCGTAGTCGAAGCCGTTGAAGCGCAACGGGTTGGTGGCGGCGTCACCGGACATGCGGCGTTGGCGTCGATGTCGAGGTCGCCGTAGGGGTCGTAGACGTAGCGGTTGGCGGCGGGGACCGTGCCATCGGCGTTCTCGACGCCGGTCGGGTTGCCGTTGGCGTCGGTGGCGAAGGTCCTCGTGGACTGCGCAGGCGGATGGACGCCGACCGGCGAGCCCTCGAGTTGTGGAGCGCCATCAGACCGGTGTCGGCGTCGCGGTGCCGCACTCGCCACGCGATGGGCGGCGTGCCCCGGGCAGAGATCGTCGATCTAGAGCTGGTCGAGGCGATCGAGCGCCGATTCATGAGGTGGGCCGGGGCGGTTGCTCGCGACGAGCGCGTCCGGGTCGTGCTCCGCGGCGATCGGTTCGTCCAGCTCCCCGAGCTCTGGTTCTTCGAAGGCGCCGAGGGCGCCCAGCCATCGGCATGGCGGCTTCCCCGAAAGCACGTGCGCCACCGGATGTGGGGACCCGGCCGTTCTACCGCTGTGTGCGCCGCTGCTCCCGCGGCTTGCCCGCGTCCGGGCCGGTGCCCAGGCGCAGGAGCCCGTCGACGCCCCGGAGGAAGGTGTCAGCCGCCTGCTTGGGTCCGTCGAGGTAGGCGGCGACCATCGCGCCGTCGCGAAGCATGACGAAGTGGCGCGCCGGGTTGGCGGGGATCGGGTTGCCGGCATCGGCGAAGACGGCGCGCACGACCTTCGCGAACCACCTGCGGTGCGCGGCGACGGCCTGGCGGACGGCGTCGTCCGGGTCGTCGAACTCGGAGGCCACCTTGATGAACGCGCAGCCTTGGAAGCCAGGCGACTTGATCTGGGCGACGATGTCGTCGCCGATCGCGCGCAGCCGCTCCTTCGGATCGTCGATCGCCAGAGCCGCCGACATGCGCGCGACGATGCCGTCGTGCGCCGCCTGGAGGTAGGCGAGCACGAGCTGCTCCTTGCTGGGGAAGTGCCGGTAGAAGGTGGCGCGGGTGACGCTCGCCTCGGAGACGATCCGATCGACGCCGACGGTGTTGACGCCCTCGCGGTAGAAGAGCCCCGACGCCGTCTCCAAGAGCCGGCTGCGAGCCTCGGAGACCTTGCCGGGCGGGAGGTCGGTGATCGTGGGCATGCCGTCGATCCTAGCGGAGTAAAGAAAGATCGTTCTGCCTTGACAGTTGCCGGATGGCGTGATCTCCTGCTCAGCAGACAAGAACGCCCGTTCTTTCCTTCCTTCCGCTCACAGGAGACCTCTTCCATGTCCAGCCATCCCGCCGTCGCCCACCTCGACACCGCGTCCCATCCGCGGCGCATCGCAGTCCTGCGCGCCACCGTCGCCCTGGTGTGGGCGGCCGTCGTCGCCATCGCCGCCGGCGACGCCGGCACGGACCTGTCCGCGGGGCTCGCCCTGCTCCTGACCGCCTACCCCGTCATCGACGTCGTCGCCTCGCTCGCCGAGGCGGCCCAGGGCGGCGAGGCCGCGAACCGGCTGCGCATCAACGCCGCGCTAAGCGGCATCGCCGTCGCGGGTCTCGCCGTCGCGGCCTTCGGCTCGGACGTCAGCTCGGTCCTCGCCGTCTTCGGCTCGTGGGCCGTCGTGTCGGGCCTCATCCAGCTCTTCAACGCCACCCAGCGCCGCCGCAACGGCTCCCGCGAGATCCCGATGCTCGTCAGCGGCGGCCTCTCGGCGATCGCGGGCGCGTCGATCATCGCCTCGTCCGGCGCCGATGACCCGAGCCTGACCACCCTGGCCGGCTACGCGACCCTCGGCGCCGTCCTGTTCCTCGTCTGGGCGTTGCGCAGCCGCACGTCCTCTTGACCCTCTCCGGGACGGTTTCGTGCTCGGAGGTCCTCGGCTACGACCGCTCCCCCAGCCAGAGCGCGAGCGAGAGCACCGAGATCGCGCCGCCCAGCCCGCAGACCGCCGGCCAGCCGCCCGCGCTCCAGGCCGCCAGCGAGCCGGCGGAGCCGAGCGCGCCGCCGAGGAAGTTCGAGGTCACGTAGGCCGTCGCCGCGCGGCTGGCCGTCGCGACGCCGTGGCGGGTCAGGACGGACTGGCTGAGGACGTTCTGGCCCTGGACGGCGAAGTCGACCAGCAGGATCCCGGCCACGAGGGCGACAAGGGAGGAGCCGCCGCAGGCGAGCGCGATCCAGCCCGCGGCGACGAGGGTCAGGAGCACGCCGGTCGCCGGCCGGGCGCGGCCGCGGTCGGCCAGGATGCCGATGCGCCGCGCCCCGACCGCACCGGCCAGGCCGGCGAGCCCGAAGAGGCTGATCGTGCGCGTGCTGTAGTTGTAGGGGTCGCGCGCGAGCAGGAACGCCAGCGCCGTCCAGAGGACGCTGAAGCCCGCGAACCCGCAGGCGCCGTAGAGCATCCGGCGGCGCAGGAGCGGCACGGCAACGACGAGGGCGGCGGTGCTCGCCAGCAGCGCGCCGTAGCGCAGCGAGGAGGCCGGCGGATGGTGCGGCAGCCGGCGCCCGAGCGCGATCGCCAGCACCCAGGCCAGGACCGCCGCCAGGACGAACGGCGACCGCCAGCCCGCGACCGACGCCAGCAGGCCCGAGACCGTGCGCGCGAGCAGGATCCCCGTGAACAGCCCCGTCAGGACGATGCCGACCACCCGGCCGCGGTCGGCGTCGTCGGCCAGGACGCCCGCGAACGGCACCAGGATCTGCGCGACCGCCGACGCCGTGGCCGCGAGCGCGAGGGCGACCGCCAGGACCACCAGCGAGGGCGCCAGCGCGGCCGCCCACAGGGCGACGCCGCAGAGCGCGAGCAAGACCACGCACAACCGGCGGCGGTCGGCGATGTCGCCGAGCGGCACCAGCAGGACGAGCCCGGCGGCGTACCCGACCTGCGAGGCCGTCACGAGCCCGCCGGCGGCGGCGTCGGAGACCGCGAAGCGCGCGGCCACCGTCGGCAGCAGCGGCTGGATGTAGTACAGGTTGGCCACCGACGCCCCGCCCGCCA
>JAOPZG010000451.1 GCA_025964215.1 Conexibacter sp. | reverse complement strand
ACCTCGGCCAGCGCGCGGTCGGTCTCGCGCGGCGTGAGCCAGTCGCGGCCGGTGCGGCGCGCCTCGCGCGTGCGGCGGTCGCGGGCGACCTGCTGGTGGTCGGCGATCGCGGCGCCGAGGTCGGCCTCGCTGAGGATCGAGGCCTCGAGCTGCGCGGTGAGCACCCGCAGCTCGCGCGCCGAGGCGCGGCGGGCGCGCTTGGCGCCGCTGAAGCGGTCCCACGCATGGGCGAAGGAGACGAAGCTCGTGCGACCGCCGTGGCGGTGCGCGGCGAGCATCGGGCAGACGCCGCCGGAGCGGTCGCTGTAGGCGCCGACGATGATGTCGTTGGCGCGGATCCCGTCCAGCATCGCCTCGCGCGTGCGCAGCGGCAGGCAGTCGATGGCGAGGCGCAGGTCGTCGATCGGCGTGTGGCTTCGTGCTCGCATAGGGTGTGCGACCCGCAGGCTACGCCTCGGCGCTCGGGACGCCAAGGTGATGTCCTCCTGTTGAAAGGAACGTTGCAATGAAGCTGGGTGTCCACATCGGCTACTGGGGTCTCGGGCTGACGAGCGCCGACCAGCTCGCGATCGTCCAGGAGGCCGAGCGCCTCGGCTACGACAGCGTCTGGACGGCCGAGGCCTACGGCTCCGACGCGGCGACGATCCTGGCCTGGCTCGCGGGCCAGACGACGACGATCAAGCTCGGCTCGGGGATCTTCCAGATGCCCGCGCGCAGCGCGGCGATGACCGCGATGACGGCGGCGACGATCGATCAGCTCTCAGACGGGCGCATGCTGTTGGGGATCGGGTCGAGCGGGCCGCAGGTGAGCGAGGGCTGGCACGGGGTCCGCTTCGGCAAGCAGATCCAGCGCACGCGCGAGTACATCGAGGTGCTGCGGATGGTGCTCGCGCGCGAGCGCGTCGAGTACGCCGGCGAGACGATCCAGCTCCCGCTGCCCAACGGGCCGGGCAAGGCGCTGAAGCTGACGATCGCGCCGGTCCAGGAGCACATGCCGATCTACCTCGCGGCGATCGGGCCCAAGAACACCGCCTTGGCCGGCGAGGTGGCCGACGGGTGGATGCCGACGCTGCTCTCGCCCGAGCACCTGCCCATGTTGCGCAAGAGCCTCGAGGAGGGCGCGTCACGGGCCGGGCGCAAGTTGGACAACTTCGACATCGCGCCGACGGTCAACGTGAACATCACCGAGACCGACGTCGAGGGCGCGCGCGACGCGATGCGCCCGTTCATGGCCTTGTACATCGGCGGCATGGGCTCGCGCGAGAAGAACTTCTACAACACGCTCGTGCGGCGCTACGGGTTCGAGGACGCGGCGAAGAAGGTCCAGGACCTGTACTTGGAGGGCCACAAGGAGGATGCCGCAGCGGCGCTGCCGGACGAGCTGATCGACCTGGTGTCCTTGGTCGGGCCGGCCGACCGCGTGCGGGAGCGGCTGCGCGCGTACAAGGACGCGGGCGTCGGGACGCTCGGCGTCTCCCCCATGGCCTGGACGCGCGAGGAGCGCATCAAGCAGCTGCGGCTGGTCGCCGAGCTGGCGGAGGACGTGGTCTGAAGGCGCTGCTGGGCGCGTTCGGGGACGCGGGGCACGCGTTCCCGATCATCGCGCTGGGGCGCGCGCTGCGGGCGCGCGGGCATGACGTGGTGGTCGAGACGTGGACCCGCTGGCAGGAGGACGTCGAGCGCGAGGGGATGCGCTTCGCGCCGGCGCCGGAGTACCACGTGTTCCCGACGATGGAGCGGCCGCTGAAGCCGTACGAGGCGGTGCGGCGTGCAACGGGGGTGACGCGCGCGTTGGTGGTCGCGGAGCGCCCGGACGTGGTGGTGGCGGACATCCTCACGCTCGCGCCGGCGCTCGCCGCCGAGTTGGAGGGCGTGCCGTGGGCGACGGTGATCCCGCACGTCGATCCTCGTGGCGCCCCCGGGTTCCCGGTGTACTCGGTCGGCGCGCGGCTCCCGCGGACGGCCGTTGGCCGGCGGTTCTGGGACGCGTTCGACCCGCTGATCGGCCGCGGGCTGGAGCTGGGGCGGAGCGAGCTCAACGAGACGCGGTCGCGGCTGGGGCTCCCGCCGTTGTCCTACGTCCACGGCGGGATCTCGCGTGCGCTGGCGCTCGTCGGGACGTTCCCGCAGCTCGAGTACCCGCGCGTTGGCGGTCCCCCGCCCGGGACGCACGTCGTCGGCCCGCTGCAGTGGGAGCCGCCGTTCGGCGACGTCGAGGACCCGCCCGGGGATCCGTCGTGGCCGCTGGTGCTGATCGCGCCCTCGACCGCCCAGGACCGCGACGGCGCCATGCTCCGCGCCGCGCTCGCCGGCCTCGCCGACCTCCCGGTGCGCGTGTTGGCGACGACCAACAAGCGCGGCGACGTCTCCGGCTACGACGTCCCCGCCAACGCGAGGCTGGTCGACTGGGTGTCCTACTCGAGGACCATGCCCCGCTGCGACGTCGTCGTCTGCCACGTCGGCCACGGCACGCTCATGCGCGCCCTGACGTCGGGGTGCGTCGTCGTCGCCTGCCCGGCCGCGGGCGACATGAACGAGAACGCGGCGCGGCTGGATTGGGCCGGCGCGGGCGTGCGGCTGCCGCGGCGGTTGATCTCCCCACGCGGCCTGCGGGTGGCCGTGCAACGCGCGCTCGCGGAGCCTGCGCTGCGAGCCCGGGCGGGCGAGCTCG
>JAOPZG010000449.1 GCA_025964215.1 Conexibacter sp. | reverse complement strand
GCTGCCGTGGCCGGCATGAGCGAGCGCGACGGCGCGACCGGCGCCGGACCGGCGATTCGTGTGCTGCTCGTCGACGACGACGCGCTCGTGCGGTCTGGGCTCAAGATGATGTTGTCGGGCGCCGACGGGATCGCGGTCGTGGGCGAGGCCGACGACGGCCGGGGCGTGCTCGCGGCGCTGGACCTCCACCGTCCCGACGTCGTGCTGATGGACTTGCGGATGCCACACGTGGACGGGATCGCCGCCACGCGGCTGGTGTGCGAGCAGCCCGACCCGCCGGCGGTCGTCGTGCTGACGACGTTCGACGCCGACGAGATGGTCATGCGGGCGCTGCAGGCCGGCGCGGCCGGGTTCCTGCTCAAGGACACGGCGCCGCCCGACATCGTCCGCGCGATCCAGCTCGTCCACGCCGGCGACGCCATGCTCTCGCCCGCCGTCACGCGCCGGCTCATCGCGCTCGTCGCGGGTGACGGGGAGGCGACGGCGCGCCACGACGGCGCGCGCCGCCGCATGACCACGCTCAGCCCCCGCGAGCACGAGGTCGCGCTGGCGGTCGGCCGCGGCCGCGCCAACGCCGACATCGCGGCCGAGCTGCACATGAGCGTCGCGACGGTGAAGGCGCACGTCTCGAAGCTGCTGGCGAAGCTCGGCGTCGACAACCGGGTCCAGATCGCGCTGTTGGTGCAGGACGCGGGCCGGGAGTAGCCGAGGGTGGGAGTGCCGCGCGCGCTCCTACGCGGCGGCCTGGGTCTCGGCCAGCGTCGGGTAGTCGACGTAGCCCTTCGCGCCGCCCGAGTAGAACGTGTCCTGGTCGGGGGTGTTGAGCTCCGCGCCGTCGCGCAGGCGCGTCGGCAGGTCCGGATTGGCCAGGAAGCGGCGGCCGTAGGCCACCAGGTCGATCTTCCCGTCGGCGACCAGGCGGTCGGCGCCGTCGACGTCGAACTCCTCGGTGAAGCCCTCGTTCGCGATCAGCGTCCCGGGCCACAGCTCGCGCGCCTGCTCGAGCGTGGAGTAGCCGGCGTAGGGCTGGGTCTCCATGACGTGCAAGTACATCAGGTCGATCGGGGCGAGCGCGCGCAGCAGCGCGTCGTAGGTCGCCTTCGTGTCCCCTTCCTTGATGTCGTTGAACTCGTGGCCGGGCGAGAGGCGCAGGCCGACGCACGCAGCGCCGATCTCCGCCGCCACGGCCTCGACGACCTCGAGCGGGAAGCGGATCCGGCCGGCGACGTCGGTGCCGTAGCCGTCGGTGCGCTGGTTGGTGTTCTCGCTCAGGAACTGGTGCAGCAGGTAGCCGTTGGCGGCGTGGAGCTCGACGCCGGCGGCGCCGGCGGCGATCGCGCGGCGGGCGGCCTGGACGTAGTCCTCGCGGACGTCGGCGAGCTGGTCGGTCGTGATCTCGCGCGGCGTGACGTAGTCGAGCATGCCCTCGGGCGTGAAGACCTGGCCGTCGGCGGCGATCGGCGAGGGCGCGACCGGCGTCTCGCCGCCGGTGTAGAACGGGTGCGCGACGCGGCCGCAGTGCATCAGCTGGATGACGAGCTTCGCGTCGCCGGCGGCGTGGACGGCGCCTGCGACCTTCGCCCAGCCGGCCTGCTGCTCGTCGTTGTGGAGGCCCGCGATGTCGAGGTAGCCCTGGCCGACGGCGGCGGGATGGGTGCCCTCGGTGACGAGGATCGCGGCGTCGGCGCGCTGGGCGTAGTAAGTGGCGTTGAGCGCGCCGGGGATCGTGCCCTTTGCGCGGTTGCGCGTCAGCGGCGCCATCGCGATGCGGTGCGCGGTGCGCAGGGCGCCGCGCTCGTAGGGCTGGAACAAGTGCTCGTACGGCATGTGGGGAGAGGGGTCCTTCGGTCGGGTGGCGTGGCATGGGAAGTTGCGCGAGCAACGTCTTGCCTCGTGCTACCCGCCGCCCGCGGGCCCAACCCCGGACTTGGCGCGTCCGCTAGCGGATCTCGTTGCGCAGGAAGCGGTAGGCGCCGATCGCGAGCGGCAGCCCGAGCCACAGCAGCACCGTCGTGCCGACGCGCGCCCACTCGCGGGCGCTCATGCTGTGATCGGTGAGCGCGCCGAACGCGCTCTGGTCGGTCCAGCGGGCGAGGCCGTCGAGCTTGAGGACGCTGGTCAGCGCGGCGTAGGCGAGGACCAGCACGTAGGACGAGACGATCGCGGGGGCCGAGAGCTGGAAGGCGGCGCCGAACGCCGTGCCGACCAGCAGCGAGATGATGAAGAACACGACGCTCTGGCCCAGCAGCGGCGCGCCCAGCGACCACGCGTCGTTGAAGCTCGACGGGTTGATCGCCGTGAACAGCAGGCTGACCACGAGCGTGACGGCGAAGGCCAGCAGCGCCAGGGCGACGCTGGCGAGCAGCTTGGCCGCCAGCACGCGGCCGCGGTGGGGGACGAGCGTGAACGTGACCTGCGCGGTGCGCTGCGACCACTCCGAGGTGACGAGCAGGATGCCGACGACCGGCAGCAGGAAGTTGAGGATCTGCGCGCTGTTGTCGAACACGTTGCGCAGCGTGTGGTCGAAGTCCTCGCCGGCGAAGATCGAGATCGCGGCGACGGCGACGACGAGCAGCGCGCAGACGAGCAGCAGCCAGAAGCCGGCGCGCGTGTCGCAGGCCTTGCGCAGCTCGACGCGGGTGAGCGTGACGAGGCTGGGGCGGCGGTCGCGCGCGGCGTCGCGGTCGCTGGGGAGCGTGGCGGCGGCGGTGCTCATCGGGCGGTCTCCTGGAGGTCGGCGGCGGCTGGGGGCGCGTCGGGCGCGCCGCTGGTGAGGTCGAAGAAGAGCTGCTCGAGGCCGGCGCTCTCCGACGGGCCGAGGCGCGCGAGCGCGACGGCGCCGGCGAGCGCGGCGCGGCCGACGTCCTCGGGCTCGGCCTCGACGATGAACCCGCCGTCGGGGTGGGCGCGGGCGGTGAGGCCGGCGGTCGAGAGCGCGGTGCCGAGCGCGGCGTCGTCGTCGGCCGCGCGCACGAGCGTGCCGGCGCCGGCGAGCAGCTCGTCCCGGGTGCCGGCGGCGACGATCGTCCCCTTGCCGATGATCAGCAGCTGGTCGGCGACGGCCTCGACCTCGTGCAGCAGGTGCGAGGAGAGCAGGACGGTGCCGCCCTTGTCGGCGAAGTCGCGCAGCAGGCCGCGCATCCAGCGCATGCCCTCGGGGTCCAGGCCGTTGGCGGGCTCGTCGAGGATCAGGACGTCGGGGTCGCCGATCAGCGCGTTGGCGATGCCCAGGCGCTGGCGCATGCCGAGCGAGTAGGCCTTCAGCCGCTGGCGCGCGGCGCGCTTCTCGAGGCCGACGCGCTCGAGCAGCTCGGGCACGCGCTTGGGGTCGGCGCCCATCGTCAGCGCGGAGATCGTCAGGACCTCCTGGCCGCGGCGGCCGGCGTGCTGGGCGCTCGCGTCGAGCAGGATCCCGACGCGGCGGCCGGGGTTCGGGATGTCGCGGTACGGGCCACCGAGGATCTCGGAGTGGCCGGCGTCCGGCTCCGACAACCCGCACAACATGCGCATGGTGGTGGTCTTGCCCGCGCCGTTGGGGCCGAGGAAGCCCGTGACGGTTCCGGGGGCGCAGGCGAAGCTCACGTCGGAGACGACGGTGCGTCCGCCGAGGCGCTTCGTGAGGCCGTGGGACTCGATCATGCGCGAAGCATCGTCGTTCTCGCTGATCGGTGCGTTGCTCAGCGCGGTCGCAGCCCGAGCACGAGCCGCTCGACGACGCCGTCGAGCAGCTCGCTGAGCGGCGTGCCGTCGAGCAGCCCGTTGCTCGCGAGCGCGACGAGGCCCTGGAGGGCGGCGAAGGCGACGATCGCGACGGCCTCGGGGTCGCCGGCGACGACGGCGCCCGCGGCCTGGCCGTCGGCG
>JAOPZG010000448.1 GCA_025964215.1 Conexibacter sp. | reverse complement strand
GGACCATGTGCGCGATGCCCGGCTCGTCCTCGGGCATCTCGCCCGGGCCGTAGGCGTTGAACGGGCGGCAGATGGTGTAGGGGAACCCGTGCTCCTCGTGGGCGGCCTTCACGTACACCTCGCCCGTGAGCTTGGAGAAGCCGTAGGCGCTCGCCGGGATCGGCGTGTCCAGGATGTGGGCTTCCGTCGTCGGGTACTCGGTCGCGCGCTCGAAGACCATCGAGCTCGACACGTACACGAACCGCTCGACGTCGTGGTCCAGCGCCGCGCGCACGACGCCGTTGTACAAGGCGTTGTTGACCTCGGTCAGCGTGTGGGGCAGCTTGTGGAAGTTGCCGATGCCGCCGACGATCGCGGCGAGGTGGATGACGTGCGAGCAGCCCTGCGTGGCGGCGCGCGCCTCGTCGAGGATCCGCAGGTCGCCCTGATGGACCTCGCAGCCCTCGCGCATCCACAGCGGCGCCTCGCGCTGGTCGCTGACGCGGACCTCGTAGCGCGGGTCGCGAAGCAGGCGGCGGACGACGGCCGCCCCGATGGTGCCGGCGCCGCCGGTGACGAGTACGCGGTTCATGCGGTCGGGGACGCTAGCGCGCGCCGACGTCCGCCAGCGCCACGACCTCGTCGGTGTGCGCGAAGACCTGCGCGGCGCCCCAGCAGTTCCAGGGGTCGACGATGAGCGCCTCGCGGCGCGCGCCGGAGGCGATCTGGCGCAGGGCGTCGCCGGTGCGGAACTCCGCGTGGTTGGTCGCGACGATGACCGCGTCGGCGTCCAGGACGGCCTCGTCGAGCGAGGAGGTGGGCGTCGGGACGTGCGGGTCGTGGACCGCGACGTCGGCGAGCTCGCGCTCGAGCATCCGGATCAGCTTGTGCGAGAGCGAATCGCGCTCGTCGTCGGTGTCGGACTTGAAGGCGAGGCCAAGCACGGCGATCTTGCGGCCGTCGAGCGCGCCGAGGCGGCGCTTGAGGCCCTGGATCAGGAAGAGCGGGACGGACTCGTTGACGCGCGAGACCGCGAGCAGCATGCCCGGGGCGTTGGAGCGCTCCTCGGAGAAGGCGAAGTCCTTGCGCAGGCAGGTCCCGGCGGTGAAGCCCGGGAGCTTCATGCCGCCGCGCGGGTAGTCGCGGTTGATGAGGTCGATGACCTCGAAGACGTTGGCGTCGTACTGCTCGCAGTCGACCATCAGCAGGTTCGGGAGCGCGAAGTTCGCGTACCGCAGGATGTTGGTCCAGATCTTCGCGAGCTCGGCCTGGACGGGCGTCGTCTGCACGATCGGCGCGCCGAGGCGGGCGAAGAGCTCGGCGGCGACCTCGCCGGAGCGCTCGCCGACGCCGCCGACGATGCACGGCAGCGTCGAGATCTCCTCGAAGAACTTCGCGGAGGCGATCCGCTCCGGGACGTGCGCGACGAAGACGTCCTCACCGATCGCGAAGCCGCGGTGCTTGCGCAGGTAGCCGGCGACGAAGTCGGTGGTGTTGGGCGCGATCGTCGAGCGCAGGTGGATCGCGTGGCCCGGGCGCAGGTGCGGCAGCAGGTCGTCGAGGACCGCGCGGATCTGGCGCAGGTCGATCTCGATGTGCGACATCGCGGGCGTCCCGAGCGTGAGGACGATGTGCGTGGCGACCGCGGCGTCCTCGGCGCGCTCGGCGAGCTCCAGCCGGCCTGCGACGCGGTCGAGGACGGCCTGGGCGCCGGGCTCGTCGAACGGCATCCGGCCGTCGCGCAGCGAGGCGATCCGGACGGGGTCGTTGTCGACGCCGATCACGTCGAGGCCCGCGTCCGCGAAGGCGAGCGCGAGCGGCAGGCCGACCCGGCCCAGCCCGATGACGGCGACGTCGGTCATGGCCGGCAGGCTAGCGGGGAGCTAGGAGGAGGCGCCGGCGCGCGCGAGGCGCCGGCGGTGACGCGAACGGCATCGCCGCGGATTCTCAGCGAGCACCGGCCAGCTTTCGGCGATGCCGCGCGTACTGGCGCGCGAACCCGAGCACGAAGCGCGGGTTGTAGGTGAGGTAGCGGCGCCACAGGCGGCGCGGCTCCTTGGAGAGGCGGTAGAGCCACTCGAGGCCGGCCGCCTGCATCCAGGCCGGGGCCTGCGGGATCAGGCCCGCGTGGAAGTCGAACGCGGCGCCGACGCCGACGAGCACGGGCGCGTCGATGCGGTCGCGCAGCGCGGCCATCCACTTCTCCTGCTTGGGCACGCCGATGCCGACCCAGACGACGTCCGGCTTGGCGTGGTTGATCTCGGCCACGACGGCGTCGATCTCCTCCTCGCTCAGCGTCCGGAACGGGGGCGAGTAGCCGCCGACGACCTGTAGGCCGTCGAAGCGCCGGCGCAGGTTGAGCGCGAGCTGGACGAGCGCGCCCTGGTTGCGCCCGCCGTAGAGGAACATGCGCGTGCCGGTGCGGGCGCCGCGCTCGCAGAACTTCGCCATCAGGTCGGGGCCGTAGACGCGGTGCGTGAGGTCGTGGCCGAGCGCGTTCATCGCCCAGACGACGGGCTGGCCGTCGGGGACGACGAGCGAGGCGCCGCGGACGGCCGCGCGCAGCTCCGGGTCGTCCTGCGTGGCGACCACCGTGTGGGTCGCGGCGACGCAGATGTAGCCCTTGCCGCGACGGGCGATGGTGGCGTCCATCCAGTCCATCGTGCGCTCGTAGTCGGTGAGCGCGAGCGGGACTCCCAGCACGTCGACGGTCGGCGGCGGCACGGCGGGATCGCCGGCTACTGCCGCGCGGGCATCGTCGATGGGGGCGGGGGTCGAGTAGGGCATGCAGGGGATACAACGCTCCTACGCCGGCAAGGTTTCGCGTTCGCGTAGGACATCCGTCCAGATGCTGGGTCGGAGGGGACCGTAACCCGGGCGCCGGTCGGCTTGACGTAGGCTGCCCCGCGGTGCGGCGGTCCACACAAGTCTGGCACACCTCGTGAGTGCGCGCAGGGCCCTGGTGACCGGGATCGGCGGCCAGGACGGCTCGTTTCTGGCAGAGCTGCTGGTCGCCAAGGGCTACGACGTCACGGGCGTGGTCCGGGATCCGGGCGAACGCCCGCTGCCCAACCTCGCGGCGGTCCGGGATCGCATCGCGCTGGTCCCCGGCGACCTCCTGGACCCGATCACGATGATCGACGCGCTCGGCGCCGTCCGGCCGCACGAGCTCTACCACCTGGCCGCGCCGACGTTCGTGCCGACCTCGTGGGAGGACCCGGCCGAGGTGCTCGAGGCCATCGGCGGCGCGACGGCGACGCTGCTCGGCGCGGCGCGGCGGTTGGATCCGGAGATGCGCGTGTTCGTCGCGACGTCGAGCGAGGTCTTCGGCGACGCGGGCGAGTCCCCGCAGCACGAGCGCTCGCCGATGCGCCCGCGCTCGCCGTACGGCGTGGCGAAGCTCTCGGCCCACGGCTTGGTCGGCGCGTTGCGCGCCCACTTCGGGACCTTCGCCGTGAGCGGGATCACCTACAACCACGAGTCGGCCCGCCGCCCGGCGCACTTCCTGCCGCGCAAGGTGACCCGCGCGGCGGCGGCGATCTCGCTGGGGATCCAGGACGAGCTGGTCCTCGGCGACCTGGACGCCGTTCGCGACTGGTCCCACGCCGCCGACATCGTCCGCGGCGCCTGGCTGTCGCTGCAGGCCGACGAGCCCGGCGACTACATCTTCGCCTCGGGCCGGGGGCGGACCGTGCGCGAGCTGGCGGCGGCGGCGTTCGCGGCGGCGGGCGTCCCGGACTGGGAGACGCGCGTGCGCGTCGACCCGGCGTTCGTGCGCGCGCCGGAGGCGACGCCGCCGATCGGCGACGCCTCCCACGCGCGGTCCGTCCTCGGCTGGGAGCCGGAGATCCCGTTCGAGACCCTGATCGCCGAGATGGTCGCCGCCGACCTCGCCGAGCTCCGCGCCGGCGCGGCGCCCTAGCCCGACGCCGCCGTCCGGATCGCGATCGCGACCAGGAGCCAGCAGCCGCCGAGGTACAGCGGAACGGCGACGAGCACGTTGGGGGACACGAGCTAGGTCGCCGCGCCAGCTGGGCCAGCATGGATCGGCGCGAATCTCACGTCGGCGCAGCGCCTGCCGAACTCCCTCCGGGGCGGCAAGCTCCCGCTGCGACCGGCGGGTCACCCGGGTACGTCGACGCGCCGGTAGAGCACGTCGAGCGGTGAGAGCGTGGAGTGGAAGGCGTAGCGGTCGCCGAGGACCGCCTCGATCGGCGGCCGGCCCGTCTCGAGGTCGTGGACCTCGACGAGGATCCAGCGCGGTGCGTGGCGGTCGAGGTCGAGGCCGCGCAGGACGCTCGGCTCGTAGCCCTCGACGTCGAGCGACAGGACGTCGACCTCGGGTGCGCCCTGCTCGTCGAGGATGCTCGACAGCGTGCGGGCCGGGACGTCGGCCTCGTAGGGATCGCGCCAGCCGGTGATCGTCCCCATGCGGGTGCGCCAGTCGTCGGCGTGCCCGTCGCTGACCGTCGACATCAGGTCGGCGAAGCGCATCCGCACGGTGTCGCCCTCGTGGTCGAAGGGGACGAGCGCGGCGCGGACGACCTTCGCGCCCTCGCGCTCCTCGCGCGCGATCTCGAAGAGCTCCTGCATCGGCTCGACGAGGATGCCCGTCCACCCGCGGAAGCGCTCCAACCCATAGGTGTTGGACTGCGTGTAGCCGTCGTTGGCGCCGGCCTCGACGAAGAAGCCGCCGTCGCGGTCGATCAGCGCGTCGAGCCGGCGGTCCATCCCGTGCAGCGCGGGCCAGCCGAGCGGCGAGTCGGGCCCGACGGCGCGGCGCGCGCGGCGGGCGCGCTCGATCCGCCACCGCAGCACGCGCTCGCGCTGGCCGGCGAGCTTCAGCAGTCCCGTCCCCGTTCGCGCGACGGCGATCAAGGCGCGCGTGCGGAGCGGGAGGGCGGCGTCGCTCACCGCTTGAGCAGCTCCAGATCCGCCCGGGTCATCAGCCGGATGAGCTCCTCGAAGCTCGTCTTGGGCTCCCAGCCGAGGTCCTGCTTGGCCTTGGCGGGCGAGCCGATGAGCTGGTCGACCTCGGCGGGGCGCAGGAACTGCGGGTCGATCTTGACGTACTGCTCCCAGTCCGGGAGGCCGGCCTCGTCGAAGGCGACCTCGACGCAGTCGCGCACCGTGTTCGTCTTGCCGGTGGCGATCACGTAGTCATCCGCCTTGTCCTGCTGCAGCATCAGGTACATCGCCTCGACGTAGTCCTTGGCGTAGCCCCAGTCGCGCTCGGCGTCGAGGTTGCCAAGCGACATCTTGTCGCGCAGGCCGTACTTGATCGCCGCCGCGTGCCACGTGATCTTGCGCGTGACGAACTCGAGGCCGCGGCGCGGGGACTCGTGGTTGAAGAGGATCCCGCTGGTCGCGTGCAAGTCATAGGACTCGCGGTAGTTCACCGTGATGAAGTGCCCGTAGGCCTTCGCGACGCCGTAGGGCGAGCGCGGGTAGAAGGGCGTCGACTCGGTCTGCGGGACCTCGAGCACCTTCCCGAACATCTCGCTCGAGGACGCCTGGTAGAAGCGCGCCTCCGGGCAGACCTCGCGCATCGCCTCGAGCACCCGCGTGACCCCGACGCCGGTGAACTCGGCGGTCAGCGTCGGCTGGATCCACGAGGCGGCGACGAAGCTCATCGCGGCGAGGTTGTAGATCTCGTCCGGCTTGGACGCCCGCAGCGCATCGGTGAGCGAGCGGTGGTCGAGCAGATCGCCCTGGTGGAGGGTGATCTTCTCGCGGAGGTGCTCGATCCGGTCGAACTTCTCGGTCGACGAGCGGCGGACCATGCCATGCACGTCGTAGCCGCGCTCGAGCAACAGCTCGGCGAGGTACGAGCCGTCCTGGCCGGTGATCCCGGTGATGAGGGCAGACTTGGGCATCGGGCGGCAGGGTAACGAGGCAGGGCGCTAGCGTGCGCGCCGATGCCTGCCCTCCGCGACGCCGTGTCCCGTGTGACGGACCCTCATCAGTTCGATCTGCGGCCGACCGGTCCGGGCGCCGTGCTCGACATCGGCTGCGGCAGCGCCAAGTACCCCGGCGCGACCGGCCTCGACATCTCGGCCGACACCGACGCCGACGTCGTGCACGACCTCGACGTCTTCCCGTACCCCATCCCCGAGGGCTCGTTCGACCAGATCCTGATGCAGGACGTGATCGAGCACGTCGCGCAGCCGATCCGCGTCTTCGAGGAGCTGCACCGCATCGCCCGACCGGGGGCGCGGATCCAGCTGCGCACGCCCCACTTCTCCTCGGTGCTCGCCTACGGCGACCCGACGCACCGCCACTACTTCTCGACCGTCGCGATCCGCTCGCTCGGCGAGCCGCGCTTCGCGCACTACACCGACGTGCGCTTCCGCCTCGAGCACGTCACGCTCGACCTCTGGCTCCCGTTCCGGCTCACCGGCATCGCGGCGCTCGCCAACCGCTTCCAGCTCCCGTACGAGTCCTACTTCGCGTTCCGCTTCCCGACGATGAACATCCGGGCGGAGTTCGAGGTCGTGAAGTAGCCGGTGCGCGTCGTCGTCAACGGCCTGTTCCTCGCGCCGCCGATGGGCGGCGTGGAGACCTACCTGCGCGAGCTGTGCCGCGGGCTGCTCGCCCATGCCGACGCGCCGGAGCTGACCGTCCTGCTCAACCCCGACGGCCACGCCAAGCTCGCCGTCGAGGACTGGGCGGGCGGCGCCGAGCTGGTGCGCTGCCCGCGGCTGGGCCGCGC
>JAOPZG010000434.1 GCA_025964215.1 Conexibacter sp. | reverse complement strand
CGGCGAGACGGCGGCCGCCGCCGACGTCCGCGCGCTGGCGTGGGACGCGCTCCTGGCGCGCCTCGGCGCCCGGCCCCGCGTGCGACGCTAGGGAGACCCGCCCGTGCCCGAGTCCTTCACCGACGTCCCGCTGCTCACCGCCCGCTTCGACGCGGCGCTCCACTACGCCACGCGCCACCACGCGCTCCAACTGCGCAAGGGCACGCCGGTCCCGTACGCCGCGCACCTGCTGGCGGTCGCCTCGCTGGTCCTGGAGATGCACGGCGACGAGGACGAGGCGATCGGCGCGCTCCTGCACGACGTCGTGGAGGACGGCGGCGGCCGCGCGGCGCTCGCGGAGATCGAGGCGGCCTTCGGCGCGCCCGTCGCGGAGATCGTGGAGGCCAACAGCGACACGCTCGACCCCGAGGACGAGGACGCCTCCGCCGGCCGCGCCGGCTGGTTCGCGCGCAAGAAGGCCTACGTGGACGCGTTCGCCACCAAGTCGCCCGCCGCGCTGCGCGTCTCGCTGGCCGACAAGGTGCACAACTCGCGCTCGATCCTGCTCGACTACCGCACGCTCGGCGACGAGCTCTGGGCGCGCTTCGGCCAAGGACAAGGACTTGCCACGCGCGTCTACTACCGCGAGCTCGCCGCCGCCTTCGAGCGCGAGCGCGGCCGCCTCGGCGAGCCCGCCCAGCCCTACGTCGACGAGCTCCACCGCACCGTCGAGGCGATCACCGCGCTGGCCGAGACCCACCAGGGCCCGGACTCGCGGACGCTGTTCAGCGGCTAGCTAGGCGTCCGCGAGCGCGAGCAGCTTCTCGACCGTCCGCCAGTTGCGGCCGGTGAGCGTGACGCCGAGGCGCTTCTCGCTGAGCTGCTTGAGCAGCTTGGAGCTCTGCACCCCGCCCGGCAGCCAGACGTACGCCTCGCTGCCGCGGATCGCGAAGACCTCGGGCTTCAGCGCGTCGCGGTCGACGCCGGCGACCTTCTCGGCGTCGAGCTTGCCGCCGCCGCTGAAGAGCACCAGGTAGCGCGCGGGGTTGTCGGCGACCTTCGCGAGCGGGTCCTCCGCGTGGACCGCCGCGAGCTCGTCGCGCGTGCGCAGCACGACCGGGACGTCGAAGCCGAACGCCGCCGCGATCGCCTTCTCCAGCTTCGCCGCGCTCGCCTTCTTCCCGCTGAACACCACGTTGCCGCTGTTGATGTAGGTCTTGATCTCGCTGAAGCCCTGCTCGGCGAAGAGCTCGCGCAGCGGCGCCATCCCGACCTTCGTGCTCGGCCCGACGTTGATCCCGCGCAGCAGCGCGACCTGGCGCGGCATCTCAGAAGAGCCCGAGCTGCTCGGCGGCGACCTCGACCGGCGCCGCGGCCGGCGGCTCGTCGCCCGGCTCGACCTCGACCAGCGGCGCCTCGTCGACCAGTTCCGGCTCGACCGGCGCCGGCGGCTGCTCCGGCGGCCCCAGCGCGAGCAGCGCCGGCAGCGCCTGGAAGTCCTGGCGCAGCACGTCCACGTTGCTCGGCGTGTACAGCGCCGCCGCCGGGTGGAAGACCGGGAACAGCCGCACCGCGCGCGGCCCGACCTGCCGGATCTCGGCCCGCCCGTGCAGCCGCATGATCCCTGTCGTGTCGTGGCGCAGCAGCTTCGTCGCGAAGTTCCCGAGCGTGCAGATCACGGTGGGCTGGATCAGGTCGATCTGCCCGAACAGGTACTCCTGGCAGCGCTCGATCTCGACGGGATGCGGATCGCGGTTGCCGGGCGGGCGGCAGTTGTGCACCACCCCGCCCGCCGTCACGAAGTTGTGCGTCTCCTCGACGTCGAGGCAGAAGAACGTGCGGTCGTTGCCCTGGCGATCGGTCACGTCCTCGATCTCGACCTCGTCGAAGAGCACCTCGGCGGGCCCGTCCGCCAGCAGCCGGAGGCGATCGAAGGGCACTTCCACCGCGACCTCGGGATGCAGCTTGTAGCGCATCTCCTCCGGCACGAAGGGCGCGATGCTCTCGCTCAGCCGGCGCGATGTCGGCACATCGAAGTACAGGCGACCGCGACTCGCCTTCGCCGGCAGCCCGAGGCGGTAGAGCCCGGCGATCAGCGTCCGGAGGTCCGCGGAGGAGAACCCGTTCGTCGCGATCTCCGAGAGGGGTTGCCTCCCACCGTCGCGGATCCGCGTGTAGCCGTCGTCGAGGAACCAGAACGCGAGCATCCGCGGCGTCAGCTCCTCCGCGATCCACGCCGGGACGACCTTCCGCTCGGCATAGAACTCACGGCGCAGGATGCCGAGCGCGCGATGTGCCCGCGTCCGGACCTGCACGACGTCGTAGCTCGCCTCGCCGCCGGCGACCGCCGCGACGCGACGCTCCTCGACGCTCGGCGCCAGCCCCTCGAGCAACTCCGCCTTGAAGCGCGCGTACGCACCCTGCTTCGCCGAGTGCCCGAACGTCAGCGAGGCCTGGCTCGCGCGGATCGAGCCGTCGCCGAGCAACGTGCCGCAGACCACGTCCTTCTCCAACGCGCCCAGGCCCTGGCCGGTCGCCACCCGATCTCCGGGCAGCAGGTCCTCGGCGTTCACGAACCCGCGCTCCGTCAGCACCGGATGATCGGCGGTGAGCCACGTGTTCGCCTTGGTCGCGCCGTTGACCTTCGCCGCACCGAAGCTGAGGCGGTAGACGCGTCGATCCGCCAACGGCGTCGCGTGCCAGCCGGTGACCCGGCGGGGAACGAGCTGTCCCTCGTCGTCGACCGACATGACGGTGCCGCTGTAGCGCGATCGCACGAGCCGCCCCACCCGCTCCCACGACCCGTCGCCGAGCTGCACCATCGTCGTGTGCTTCAAGCACTTCAACACGTTCGCCACGAACACCTGATCCCGCGCCAGCCCGATCTCGCCCAGCAGCGTGTCGAGCAGCTGCCCCGCCTGCCCGACGAAC
>JAOPZG010000416.1 GCA_025964215.1 Conexibacter sp. | reverse complement strand
GACTCCAGCCCGGAGCCAGAGTACAGGCCAGACGGCAGCCCCTCCGCGAGCCCGAGCGCGAAGTCCATGATCGAGACCTGGCCGAGCTGCGGCGCGAGCTCGCGCAGGACCGAGACGGCCTTCCAGGGCAAGGCCATGCCCTTGCGCGCGTACTCCACCAGGTTGGGTCGCAGGAGCTGGCCGAGGTCGACGTCGCGGAACGGCGTCGGCACCTGCTGGTTGACGACCCGCATCATCTCCTCGGGCGTCACCCCGTTGGCGGTCAGCGCGGCGACGAAGGAGCCGGCGCTCGTGCCGACGTAGACGTCGAACTGGTTGACCGTGCGGTTGACCGAGAGCAGGTCCAGCGCGCGCAGCGCGCCGATCTCGTAGACGCCGCCGGTGAAGCCGCCGCCGCCCAGCACGAGCGCGGTCTTGGACCGCCGTGGACGCCGGCGCCGGGGCGTGCCCTTGGGCGCTGCGGCGGACTCGAGCTTGACGACCTTGCCCATGAACGGGCAATCGTACCGGCGGCCCTGGCGCGACGGGCCGCCCGTTCGGCCAGGCGGCAAGCCCCGCGCGTGCGCCGCCTCCGCCGGGCGCCTCGGCTACGGTGCCATGGGTGCGCCGCCGTCTCCCCCTGCTGCTCGCGCTCGTCACGCTGCTCGCGCTCGCGCTCGCCGTCCCCGCCGCCCAGGCGGTCGACCGCGCCGGGCTGCGCTCGACGCTGACGACGCTCCACGACCGCCTCGGCCCGGCCGCCGGCGCCTACGTCGTGGACCTCGCCAGCGGCGACGTCCTCTACCGCCACCGCGACAGCCTCGCGCTCGCGCCGGCCTCCAACGAGAAGCTCTTCACGACCTCGACCGCGCTGCTGCGCTTCGGCGTCACCGGCACGCTGCCGACGACGCTCGAGGCCGCCGGCGGCACCGAGATCGACGCGGACGGCGTGCTGCGCGGCGACCTCTATCTCGTCGGCGGCGGCGACCCGACGCTCGGAGACGACGGCCTCGCCGCGCTCGCCGACCAGCTCGTCGCCCGCGGCGTGACGCGCATCGACGGCGGCGTGGTCGGCGACGAGTCGCTCTTCGACACGCTGCGCGGCGGCCCGGACTCGGCCTACAAGCCCGACGGCGACCTCGGCGGCTGGCTGACCGCGCTCTCCTGGCGCCACGGGCGCGCGGGCGCGGCGGGACCCGCGAGGGGCGCGGCGACCAAGCTCGCCGCGCTGCTCAAGGCGCGCAAGGTGAAGTACTCGCGCAAGCCGCGCGCGGGCAGGCTCAGCGCCGTGGCCGGCGGCGGCGTGGCGGCCGACGCCGAGCCGCTCGCGACGCTCGCCTCCCCCACGATCGGCAGCCTGATCGCCCAGACGAACGTCCCGTCGGAGAACTTCTACGCCGAGATGCTCGTGAAGGCGCTCGGCGCGCGCTTCGGCGCGGGCGGCACGACGGCCGCCGGCCTCGCGATCGTGCGGGCGCAGCTCGCCAGCTTCGGGATCCACCCCAAGCTGGTCGACGGCTCGGGCCTGAGCCGCATCGACCACACGACCACGCGCCAGATCGTCAGGCTGCTGCAGCGGATGGACGGCCAGGACGCGCACGCGACCTGGGAGGCCTCGCTGCCCGTGGCCGGCAAGACCGGGACGCTGCGCGCGCGGATGCGCGGGACCGCGGCCTCCGGACGCTGCTCCGCGAAGACCGGGACGCTGATCGGCGTCAGCGCGCTCTCGGGCTACTGCACGACGACGGGCGGCGTCCGGGTCGCGTTCTCGTTCATCGAGAACAAGGTGTGCAACTACTGCGCGAAGGCGGTCGAGGACCGGATGGTCTCCGCGATCGCCCGGTTGCAGTGACGGAGGCGCGGCCCGCGAGGCGTCCGCCTCCATCGCGCGCCTCGACGGCTGACGCGAGGCGGCCTACTCGACCTCCTGCGCCGCCGGCCCCAGCAGGCGCTGGAGGTCGGCGGTCGACAGCGGCCCGATGCCGTCGTGGTGGGTGAGGTCGAGGTGGACGGGCGTGACCGCGATGTGCCCGGAGGCCACGGCGACGAGGTCGGTCCCCGGCTCGTCCTCGTAGCCGGGCTCCGCGCCGTAGATGAAGTACGTGCGCTTCGCGCGATCACCCGCCGCGTCCTGCTCCTCGAGCCGGTCGCGGTAGATCCGCTTGCCCAGCCGCGCGACCTCGACGCCGTGCGGCACGCCCGCCGGGACGTTGATGTTCAACAACGTGCCGGCCGGCAGCGGGACGTCCTCGAGCTCCTCGACCACGCGTGCGGTGAAGCGCGCGGCCGCGTCGAAGACGAAGTCCACGCCGAGGCGGAAGTCCATCTCGCGGCTCTCTGACTGCTGGGAGATCGCGAGCGCCGGCAGCCCGAGCATCAGCCCCTCCATCGCGGCGGCGACCGTGCCGGAGTACGTGACGTCGTCGCCGAGGTTCGCGCCGTGGTTGATGCCGGCGACGACGATCTCCGGCAGCCAGCCGTCGACGAGCCCGAGGCTCGCGAGCCGCACGCAGTCCACCGGCGTGCCGTCGGTCGCGTAGCCGAAGGTGCCGTCGCCGAAGTCGATGCGCTCGACCGCGAGCGCGCGGCGCGTCGTGATCCCGCGCCCGATCGCTGAGCGGTTGCCGTCCGGCGCGACCACCGCGAGGTCGACGCCCGGCGTCGCGAGCAGCTCGCGCCGCAGCCGCTGCAAACCCTCCGCGTCGATCCCGTCGTCGTTGGTCAGCAGCACGCGCACGTCCCGGAGCTTACGTTCCGGGCAGGTCGCCAGGTCGGCGCGGCCAATGCACTTGTTTGGCGTCCATGGGATGCCGGGCACTCCGCTGGACGGGGTTGAGGAGTCCCATTACCCACATCCGTCCCACTGGCAGGAGTTCACCTACATGCTGCTCATCTTGGCCGTCGTCCTGCTGATCATCGCGATCGCCGGCGGCGTCATCATCCACCCGATCATCTTCGCGCTCGCGATCGTCGCCCTGGTGCTGTTCTTCAGCGGCCGCCGCGGCGCCGCCGTCTAGCCGAACGAGACCGAGGCGAAGTACAGCCCGTGGGGCGGGGCCGTCGGCCCCGCCTCGTCGCGTGGCCGCCCGCTGAGCAGCTCGACGAACGACTCCAGCGAGCGGCGGCCGCCGGCCACCTGCAGCATCGTCCCGACCAGCACGCGGTTCATGTGCCGCATGAACGCGTCGGCGGTGATCCAGAACTCGAGCGTGTCCCCGCGCCGGAACCACTCGGCGCTGAGCACGACGCGCTCGAAGCGCACGTGCTCGGTCTCCGTCGGCGTGAAGGCCGTGAAGTCGTGCCGGCCGACGAGCGCCGCGGCGCAGGCCGAGAGCGCGTCGCGGTCGAGCGGGTGCGGCCAGTGCAGCGCGCGGCCGACCTCGAACGGCGAGGCGACCGGCCGCGTGTGGAGCCGGAAGCAGTAGGTCCGCGAGACCGCGTCCCAGCGGGCGTCGAAGCCCTCGGGCGCCGGGTCGGCGGCGAGCACCGCGATGTCGGCCGGCAGCAGCGCGTTGAGCCCGTCGAGCGGCGGCGGCTCCCCGTGGTGCGAGACGATCTGCCCCCACGCGTGGACGCCGCGATCGGTGCGCCCCGCGCACGTCACCTCGACGCCGCGCCCGCCGCGCAGCGCCGCGATCGCCTCCTCGATCGTCCGCTGGACGGTCCGCAGGCCGGGCTGGCGCGCCCAGCCCGCGAAGCCGGTGCCGTCGTACTCGACGGTGAGTCGCGCGCTCAGGGGACCGCTAGTTCCGGCCGCTGAAGATGTTCAGCAGCGACAGGAAGATGTTCACGATCGAGACGAAGATCCCGGTCGCCAGCCAGATGACGTCGTCCTCGGTGGCCTGGCGGCGCAGGTAGTTGAAGTCGACGATCAGGATCAGCGACGAGATCACGAGCACCGCGAAGCTGATCAGCGGGCTGCCGCCGGAGCCGAAGAGCAGCGCGATCAGCGAGATCGCGACGACGCCGAGCAGCGCGAAGCTCAGCGGGCGGATCCAGCGCGAGAGGTCCTTCGACGTCGCCGTGCCGTAGGCGCCCATGCCGAGCGTGATGAGCGCCGTTCCGCCTGCGGCCTGCGTGACGGCGGCGGGGTCGCTCGAGGCGTAGTAGCTGAGCACCGGGCCCAGGCCCAGGCCCAGGATCAGCGCGAAGCCGAAGAGCCACGTGATGCCGAGCGCGCCGAAGCGCAGGGGCTTGACGAACGACTGCGCGATGATCATGCCGAAGGCGACGAAGCTCAGGACGCGGCCGGTGCCGTAGGAGAGATCCCGGCCCAGCAGCGAGCCCACGGCCAGGAAGCCGATCGCGATGCCGACCAGGAACATCACCTGGCCGAAGAGGGTCGTGGTGCTCACGCGCGCGCGAGCGCGCGTGCCGGCGTAGCCGCCGTAGAGATCGCTCATGGCCGGGAGGGTACCTCTTGGCGCCCGGACCGCCAGGGAGTATCAATGCCCCCTGTGCGCAAGCTCCAGAGCCAAGGCGTCCACCACATCACCCTCGTGGGGGCCGACCGCCAGACCTCGATCGACTTCTGGGAGGGCGTGCTGGGGATGCCGTTCGTCTTCGAGCAGCCCAACCTCGACCGCCCGAGCGAGAGCCACCTCTACTTCGACCCGGGCGACGGCCGCCTGATCACGATCTTCACCAACGAGGACCGCGCCGGCGACCCGGCCCGCACCCCCACCGACCCCGGCTGCGTCCACCACGTCGCCTTCGCCGTCTCCAACGCGACCTTCCGCCAGGCCGTCGAGCGGCTCGACGAGCGCGGCATCTCGCACAGCGGCGTGAAGGATCGAGGCTTCATGGACTCGATCTACTTCGAGGATCCGCTCGGCCTGCTCATCGAGCTCGCGTCCTACCGCTTCGAGCCACCGCACGGCTTCACGCACGCGCAGGTGCTGCTCGAGGCGCACAAGCTGCGGGTCGCGCGCGAGGACTACAACATCACGCCGGTCCACCTCGCGGACGCGATCGAGGCGATGACGGAGCGCTCGCGGGAGTCGCTGTCGGACGACCGGGGGCCGGCGGATCCGTATCGCCGCGAGAGGTGACGCTGAACGACGACGGGCGCCACAAGGGCGCCCGTCGTGAAGCTCTCGCTCGTTCGAGCTAGACCAGCTCGATGAAGACCATCTCGGTCGAGTCGCTGCGGCGCGGGCCGAGCTTGAGGATGCGGGTGTAGCCGCCCGGCCGGTCCACGTAGCGCGGAGCGACCTCTTCGAAGAGCTTGTGGACGGTGAACTTGTCCTGGCCCAGGATCGAGAGGGCCTGGCGGCGGGCGTGCAGGTCGCCCTTGCGGGCGAGCGTGATCAGCTGCTCGACCTCGGGCTTGACGGCCTTGGCCTTCGCCTCGGACGTCTTGATCCGCTCGTGCTGGATGATCTCCTTGCAGAGGTTGGCCAGCAGGGCCTTGCGGTGCGCGCTGTCGCGGCTGAGCTTGTGGCGGTTCTTCTGGTGGCGCATCGGTTCAGATCTTTCTGGCGGGCTCGCCGGCGGGGCCGGACTTACTCGTCCCGGAGGCCGTAGCCCCGGGCGGCGAGGGTCTCGACGACCTCGTCGATGGACTTCTTCCCGAAGTTCGGGATGGCGGCGAGCTCGGCCTCGGTCTTCGAGGTCAGGTCGCCAACGGTCTGGATGCCGGCCCGCTTGAGGCAGTTGTACGAGCGCACGCCGAGCTCGAGCTCCTCGATGAGGATGTCGTGCATCGGACCGGCCGAGCCGCCGCCCGCGCCACCGGCGCCGCCGAGCGCCGAAGCGCC
>JAOPZG010000584.1 GCA_025964215.1 Conexibacter sp. | reverse complement strand
GCCGACGACCACGGAGCCGCCGGCCGCCCCCGCGCCCGCCCCTCCCGCCACCCCGGCGCCGCTGCCCCACATCGCGGTCCTGCCGACCGTCATGACCAGCGGCCGCCGCATCACGGCGGGCTGCCCGATCGACGGCCCCGTCTGCACGCTCAAGGTCGCCGGGCGCGGCAGCTCCGCGCCGCTCGTGCTGACCCGGCGCACCACCGCGGCGGCCGGCGCCAAGAGGACCGTGACGCTCACGCTCACCGCCCGCGGCAAGCGCAAGCTGAAGGCCGCCGGCCACCTCAAGGTGGCCGTGAAGATCACCGCGCGCGCCGGCACCGGCGCGCCGGTGACGCTGCTGCGCAGCTTCACGCTGCGCTGACGGCGCCCCGTGCGCCGCCAGACGCCGCGCTCACTTCAGTGGTGACGGACGTCATCGCTCAGCGGGCACCCACGCGCAGCGCCGTCGTTCGATGAGCGTTCTACCTCGAACAGTGTCCTGCAACGAGAGGATCCGTGCAAGGGCGTGATCCTGACACGTGGCCCGAATGGAGCCCGCCGGCCGCGGCTAGGCCAGCGCGTCGGTCGCGACGAGCGTCGCGTAGCCGTCGCCGAGCGCGGCCATGAACGCGCCGTGGACCGTCTTGCCGCCGATCGTCTCGCCCGCGAACTCGAGGTCCGGCGCCGCGCACGCGTCGTGCGCGACGGTCACCTCGAAGCCGAGGTCCACGGCCGCGCGCACCGTCGCGTCCACGCACATCGAGCTCATCATCCCCGCGACCACGATCTCCTCCACCCCGTGCCCGCGCAGCTCGCGCTCGAGCGCGGTGCCGACGAAGCTGTTGGGCGCGGCCTTCCGGAGGACCGTCTCGTCGCCCTCGGGCGCGACGTCCGGGTGGATCTCCACGCCGTCGGTGCCCGGCCGCATGAACGTCGCCTCCGGCGCGTCCCACACGTGCTGGACGTGGACGATCGGCTCGCCGCTGTCCCGGAAGGCCTCCAGCAGCCGCCCCGCGTTGGCGGCCGCGGCCTCCGGCTCGACCAGCGGATGCGCGCCGCCGGGGAAGTAGTCGCGCTGGATGTCGATGATGAGCAGGCCTCGGGGCATGCCCGGCATCATCCCGGAAGCGGCGCTCAGCGCACCGAGCGCCGGAACAGCACCGCGCAGGCGACGGCCACGATCAACGCGATGAAGAACAGGCCGGAGCCGATGACGCCGGCGATCGCCAGCACCAGCGCGACGACGGCGACGGCCGCTGCGCCGCCCCCGACGGCGACGAGCCGGAAGGCGCGGGCCTCGCGCGAGCTGCGGGAGACGCGCGAGCCGGGACGGCGGGAGAGATCGCTCATGGCTCCCAGGATAGGGCCGCTAGGCGGAGCGCAGGAACGTGAGCACGGCGAGCACGCGGCGGTGGTCGTCGTTGGTCGCCGGGAGGTCGAGCTTCCCGAAGATGTTGGTGACGTGCTTCTCGACCGCGCCGGGCGTGACGACCATGTGGCGCGCGATCGCCGCGTTGGTCCGGCCCTCGGCCATCAGCTCCAGGACCTCGCGCTCGCGTGGCGTCAGCGAGGCGAGCGCGTCGTCGCCCGCGCCGCCGCTGCGCTGGCGCACGAGCTCGGAGACGACCTCGCGGTCCAGCGCCGTCCCGCCGCCGGCCACGCGATGCACGGCGTCCATGAACGACCGCACCTCGCCGACGCGCTCCTTGAGCAGGTAGCCCACGCCGCCCTCGCCGGACTCCAGCAGCTCGGCCGTGTAGATCGGCTCGACGTACTGGCTCAAGATGAGGATGTTGAGCCCGGGCTGGCGGCGCCGCGCCTCGATCGCCGCGCGCAGCCCCTCGTCGGTGAACGTCGGCGGGAGGCGGACGTCGACCACGGCGAGGTCGGGCTTGTGGCCGGCGACGATCCGCAGCAGCCCCTGCGCGTCCTCGGCCTGGGCCACCACGTCGACGTCGTGCTCGCGCAGCAGCGCGACGATCCCCTCGCGCAGCAGCGCGAGGTCCTCCACGATCACCGCCCGCACGGGAGCTCCGCGTGGATCGTCGTGCCCGAGCCCGCGACGCTCGTGACCGTGAGCGTCCCGTCGAGCGCCTCGACGCGGTGGCGCAGGCCCGTCAGCCCGCTGCCGTCGGCGTCGGCGCCGCCCGGACCCTCGTCGGCGATCTCGATCATCAGCCGCCCATCCTCCTCGGCGAGCCGGACGTGCGCGGCGGCGCCAGGCGCGTGCTTGGCGACGTTCGTGAGCCCCTCGGCGACGACGAAGTACGCGGCGGTCTCGACGACCGGCAGCGGGCGCGACTCCAGCGCGCGCGCCTCGACGGTCACCGGCGTCGCCGCGCGGCGCCCGAGCGCCTCGACGGCGGCGGCCAGGCCGCGATCGGCCAGGACCGGCGGGGCGATCCCGCGCGCGAGGTCGCGCAGTTCGCCGATCGCGGCGCTCGCCTCCTCGCGGGCGCGCCGCACGAGGTCGGCCTCCTCCGGGCGGTCGGCCAGGCGCTCCTCGGTCCGACCGAGCAGGAGGCTCAACGCGACCAGGCGCGCCTGGGCGCCGTCGTGGAGG
>JAOPZG010000401.1 GCA_025964215.1 Conexibacter sp. | reverse complement strand
GCGCTTCGAGCTGCGCCTGCGCCGCGCGTCCTAGGCGGCCACCCGCGCGCGGGGCGGGACGTCGCCGCGCGCCGCGTCGCCGTGCTCCGCGTCCGCCTCGATCGACAGGTTCGGCAGGATTCGGTCGAGCCAGCGCGGCAGCACCCAGTTCGACGGTCCGGCGAGGTGCATGATCGCCGGGACCAGCACGCTGCGGATCACGAGCGCGTCGACGAACACCGAGAACCCGAGGCCGAAGCCGAACTCCTGGAGGATCCGCTCGTCGCTCAGCAGGAACGAGCCGAAGACCAGCACCATGATGAACGCGGCCGCCACGATGATCCGGCCGCTCTTGGCCTGGCCGATGACGATCGCCTGGTGGTTGGCCCGGACGGTCCCGCCCTCGTCGGTGCGGTGCAGCCGCTGCCACTCCTCCTGGATGCGGGAGACGAGGTAGACCTCGTAGTCGGTCGAGAGGCCGAAGAGCACCGAGAACATCAACACGGGGATGAACGCGTCGATGGGCGCCGTCCCCGACAGGCCGAGCAGCGAGCTGCCCCAGCCCAGGTTGAACACTGCGTTGAGCGCGCCCAGCGCCGCGCCGATCGACAGCAGGTTCATGACCGACGCGACGAGCGGGATCAGGAAGCTGCGGAACACGGCCATCAGCAACAGGAACGACAGCAGGACGACCACGGCGATGAACACCGGCAGCTTCGTCGTGAGCACGTGCGAGAAGTCGATGTCGGTGGCCGTCACGCCGCCGACGTGGACCTGCAGGCTCGTGCCCCGCTCGCCGCGGGGGATGACGCGGTCGCGCAGGTCGCCGACCAGCGCGACGGTCTGCTTGGACTGCGGGCTGGTCGCCGGGTACAGGGTCGCCAGCGCGGCCTTGCCGTCCGGCGAGCTCTTCGCGGGCGTCACCAGCGCCACGCCGGGCGTCCCGGCGGCCGCCTTGAGCATGCGGCCGAACGCGGCGGCGTCGGCCTTGGAGGACACGCTGGCCGCGAGCTCCAGCGGCCCGCTCGTGCCCGGCCCGAAGCCGTGCGACAGCGCGGCGTAGGCCTGGTGGGTGGTGGAGCTCGCGACGTCGGTGCCGGCGTCCGAGGAGCCCAGGCGCAGCGAGGTGATCGGCACCGCGATGACGAGCACGACGGCCAGCGCGGCGAACGCCACGAGGACCGAGCGCGCCTCGACGATCCGCGCCCATCGCAGCCAGAAGCCGGAGACGTCGGTGTCGAGCGCGCCGTCGGCCGACAGCGCCGCCCGCTCGCGGCGGGAGAGCACCCTCGGCCCCAGGAACCCGAGCATCGCGGGCAGGAACGTCAGCGACGTGGCCATGGTCAGCGCCACGGCGACCGCCGAGGAGATCGACAGGCCGTAGAGGAAGCTGACCCCGAGGGCGAACTGGCCGAGCAGGGCGATGCAGACCGTCGCGCCCGCGAAGAGCACCGTGCGCCCCGAGGTGTTGACGGCCTGCGCGGCCGCATCCTCGTAGGAGAGCCCGGCCTTCACCGCGCTGCGGTGGCGGCTGATGATGAACAACCCGTAGTCGACGCCGACGCCCAGGCCGATGAGGACGGCGAGGTCGGTCGAGACGTCGGCGATGTCCATCGCGTGCGTGAGCAGGCTGATGATCGACGTCGCGGTGATCAGCGCCACGCCCGCGGTCACGAGCGGCATCAGCGACGCGAACAGCGCCCCGCCGAAGACGATCATCAGGATCAGCAGCGCCGCGACGACGCCCACGACCACCGACAGGCCGGGACCGGCGCTCTCCGCGTTGGAGATCGACTTGCCGCCGAGCGAGATGTGCACGTCCTTGCCGTCCGCCGACTGCGCGGCCTTGATCAGCGCGCTGCCGTCGGCCTCGGTGACCTTCGCGGAGACCTTGCTCCACGTCACCCGCGCGAAGGCGACCGTGCCGTCGCGGCTGACCTGCGCCGCGCCCGCCGCGCTGTAGGGGCTGACGACGCTCTCGACGCCGTGCACCTTCGCCACGCGGGCCAGGGCGGCGGTGACCGCGCCGCGGACCGGCGCCGAGCGCACGGTCGACCCGCGCGTGGCCTGGACGACGACCTGATCACCCTCGCCCGAGGCGCTCGGGAAGTTCTTGGCGAGCAGCGCGACGGCCGCCTGCGAGTCGGTGTCCGGCAGGTTGAAGTTGGAGTTGAACGTGCTGCCGGCGGCGCCGCTCACCACGAGCGCGACGACCATGGCCACCAGCCAGCCGGCGACCACCTTCCTGCGGTGCTCGAAGCAGTATCGGGCGAGACGGATCATGGGAACGACCTCCGGGAGTTGGACGAGGACTTGGAGGACCCATGCTGATCGGGCGGGAGCCGGCCGTCGTCGCTCCGCGGGTCGATCTGCGGGTCCAGATGCGGGTTGAGCCTCGTCCCGGGATCAACCCGGAGGTGGTCCCGCGGAGCGATGTGCCGCGTCCGGGCCGCGCTTAGCGTCGACGCCACACCAACCAGGCACCGACAAGGAGCACCTCATGGCGACCACGACGGACCCCACCACCCGCACCATCCTCGAGCCGATCAGCGGCGAGCGCGGGGCCACGATCCACGGCCCGAGCAACGTCGCGGTCGAGGAGGAGAACCCGAGCCTGCTGCTGCCGCCCACCACCGACGGCGGCACGGTCCCCAACCTGAAGTTCTCCTACGCCGCAGCCCGCAACCGCGTGCTCTCCGGCGGCTGGGGCCGGGAGATCACGATCCGCGAGCTCCCGATCGCCACCGACATCGCCGGGGTCAACATGCGCCTCAAGCCCGGCGGCGTCCGCGAGCTGCACTGGCACAAGGAGGCCGAGTGGGCCTACATGATCGCCGGCGAGGCCCGCATCACGGCGGTCGACGCCCACGGCCGCAACGCCGTCGAGGACGTCGGCGCCGGCGACCTGTGGTACTTCCCGGCCGGCACCCCCCACTCCATCCAGGGCCTGGCCGGCGGCTGCGAGTTCCTGCTGGTCTTCGACAGCGGCGGGTTCTCGGAGAACGAGACCTTCCTCATCACCGACTGGTTCGGGCACACGCCCAAGGACGTGCTCGCCCAGAACTTCGGCGTGCCGGAGTCGGCGTTCGACGACCTGCCCACCGACGTCGGCAACAGCCGCTACATCTTCGCGGCCGAGCTCCCGCCGGCGCGCGCGCAGGACCTCGTCGCCGGCCCGGCCGGCTCGGTGCCGCAGTCCTTCGTCCACCGCATGCACCAGCAGGAGCCGATCAAGGCGCCCGGCGGGCAGGTGCGGGTGACCGACTCCTCCAACTTCCCGATCTCGCGGACGATCGCGGGCGCGCTGGTCGAGATCGAGCCCGGCGCGATGCGCGAGCTGCACTGGCACCCCAACGCCGACGAGTGGCAGTACTACCTCCGCGGCAGCGGCCGGATGACGGTCTTCGCCTCGAGCGGCAAGGCGCGCACGTTCGACTACCAGGCGGGCGACGTCGGCTACGTGCCCTTCGCGATGGGCCACTACGTCCAGAACACCGGCGACGAGCCGCTGGTCATGCTCGAGATGTTCAAGAGCGACCACTTCGCCGACATCTCGCTGGCGCAGTGGATGGCGCTGACGCCGCCGGAGCTCGTCCAGGCCCACCTCAACCTCGACGACGCCACGATGGCCGCGCTGTCCACCGACAAGCGCCTCGTCGTGCGAGGCGCGTGATGGCTCGCGCGGGCTTCACGAGCGCGGAGGCCGGCAGCCGCCTCCGCGACGTGCTCCTCGTCGGCCTGACCGTCTCGGTCGGCGCGCTGGACGCCGTGAGCTGGCTCGGGCTCGGCAAGGTCTACTCGGCGTTCCAGACCGGGAACATCGTGATCCTCGGCTTCGGCACCGCCGGCGCCACGGGACCGCCGGTGATGCGCGCGCTCACGTCGCTCGTGGCGTTCGCGATCGGCGCGTTCGCCGCGAGCCGGCTGGTGCGGGGCGACGCGCCCGGAGCCATCTGGCCCCGGCCGGTCACGCGCGTCCTCGGCGGCGTCGCCGTCGTCGAGGCCGCGTTCCTGGCGGTGTGGCTCGCCGTCGGCGGCCACCCGTCGGACCACAGCGCCGACGCCCTCATCGCCCTCGGCGCCCTGGCCTGCGGGATGCAGACCGGCGCGGTCTTCTCGCTCGGCGTCCGCGCCGTGTTCACGACCGCGGCCACGGCGACGTGGACAGCGCTGATGGCCGACCTCGCCGGTGCCTCGCACGCCGCGCCGGACCGCCGACGGCTGTGCGCGGTGCTCGTGGCGCTGTTCGGCGGCGCCGCGCTCGGCGGGCTGCTCATGGTCCACGCGCGCGAGCTCGCCCCGGTCCTGCCGCTGGCGCTGACCGCGTCGGTCACGGCCACGGCCGGCCTCGCGCTCGGCGCGCGGCCGGTCCGCAAGATCAACCCGCAGGTAGTCCCAGGGGTCGATGTGCGCGGCGCCACCGGCGTCTAGCGTCTCCTCGGCCCGCCGCCTCCCGTCGCTCCCGAAAGGATCGGCATGTCCACCATCATCACCGCGGCGCTCGTCATCGCGATCGTCGCCCGCGTCATCCACCGCCAGCTCGCCGGCGAGCCGCTGCGCGGCAAGCGGCTGATCGTCCTGCCGGTCGTCCTCACGGCGATCGGCGGGGTCGATCTCGCCGGGAAGGGCACCGGCGCGACGACCAAGGACATCATCCTGATCTGCGTCAGCGCCGCGATCGCGCTCGGAATCGGCCTCGGCCAGGGCCGGGCGATGCGGCTCGAGCGCCGCGACGGCGCGCTCTGGGGCCAGCTGCCCACCCGCGCGCTGTGGCTCTGGGGCGGGCTGATCGGCTCCCGCCTGGTGATCATCCTGATCGCCCACGCCGGCGGGGCGACCGTCGCGGCCGGCACCGACTCGATCCTGCTCGCGCTCGGCGTCAACCGGCTCGCCCAGGCGCTCGTCGTGGCCTGGCGGGCCTACGCCGCGGGCATCCCGTTCGCCCCCGAGGACGACGGGAGCACGTTCGCCGCCGGCCTCTTCCCACCACGCGGCGGCGCGCGGGCGTGACCGCTCCCGACGACCACGCCGGCACCGCGGCGCCGGCCGCGCTGGAGACGACCGCCTGGCTCGGCCGCGTCGCCGTCTACCTGATCACGGTGACGGCGGTCCTGAGCTCCGCGCACGACGGCCTCGGCGCGCTCGTCCAGTCCGCCGTCGCCGGCCTCGCGCTCACCGCGTGGTGGAGCGCGGACCAGACGGCCCGCGCGCGGGGCGCGCGATCGGCGTGGGTCGTGCCGCTCGCGCTCATGGCGCTGGCGGCCACGGGCGGCGTCGCCGGGACCGCCGACCACCAGGTCGCCGGCATCGGCTTCGCGATCCTCGCGACGGTCGGCGCCGGCGCCGAGCTGGGGACCTGCTGGCTGGTCCTCGTGCTCGTCGCCGGCGTGGCCGGCATCGAGGTCGGCGCGATCGCCTATGACAACACGGGCGTGGGCACGATGCTCAGCCTCCCCGCGGTGCTCGCGGCCGCGGCGCTCACCGGCCGCTACCGCCGCTCGTTCCGCATCCAGACCGAGCAGGCCCGAGCGCTGCTCGACGAGTCCGAGCGCGCGCGCGCCGAGCGGGAGCGGTCCGCCGCCCTGGCCGAGCGCGCCCGCATCGCCCACGAGGTCCACGACGTCCTCGGGCACTCGCTCGGCGCGCTGGGCATCCAGCTGCAGACCGTCGAGGCGCTGCTCAGCGAGCGCGGCGACGTCGACGGCGCGCTGGCCCGCCTCGGCCACGCACAGCGACTCGTCGCCGACGGGCTCGAGGAGATCGGCCGCGC
>JAOPZG010000365.1 GCA_025964215.1 Conexibacter sp. | reverse complement strand
TCGATGTCGTCCACCTGGTAGGCGACGTGAAGGATGCCGGGGCCCTTCTTGGCCAGGAACTTGCCGACGGGCGTGTCGGGGGCCAACGGGGCCAAGAGCTCGACGTGGTTCTCGCCGACGTCCAGCAGGACGGCCTCGACGCCCTGCTCGGTCACCGTCTCGCGGTGGACGAGCTCCATCTCATAGGTCGTCTCGTACAGGGCGATGGCCGCGTCGAGGTCCTCGACGGCGACGCCCACGTGGTCGATGCGCGCGAACATGGCGCGCGACCTTAGTGCTTACGCGGCGTGGACCGCTTGGCGAGCCGCCAGGCGAGCCTAAGCGGCGTCGTCCTCGCCGCCCGGATGGGGCAGCGGGGTGACGGCGGCGATCCGCGGCCGCTCGGCCGGCGGCGGCACGGCGTACGGGCGCCGGCGGTGGACCGGCGCGGTCCCGGCCATGATGGTGTCGATCTCGTCGCGGTCGAGCGTCTCGCGCTCGAGCAGCGCGGTCGCGAGCTCCTCGAGCTTCGGGCGGTGGCCGTTGATGAGGTCGTACGCGGCGCGCTGGGCCTCGAAGGCCAGCTCCTGCTGCTCCTCGTCGCGGATCCGGCGCGTGAGGTCGGAGACGATGTCGGCGTCGGTGACCGCGCGCACGCCGGCGGTGGCGGTGCCCATGACGTAGTCGTGGACCATCGCGTGCGTGATCTCCGCGACGCGTTGGAGGTCGTTGGAGGCGCCGGTCGTGACCGCGCCGAAGACGATCGCCTCGGCGACGCGGCCGCCGAGCAGGACCGTCATCTGGTCGACGAGCTCCTCGCGCGTCTTCAGGTAGGAGTCCTCGTCGGGCAGGTTCATGACGAACCCGAGCGCGCTGCCGCGCGGGACGATCGAGATCTTGTGCGTGCGCTCGGTCGTCTCGAGCAGCTCGCGCGTGAGCGCGTGGCCGGCCTCGTGGTAGGCGACGACGCGGCGCTCGTGCTCGTTGAGCGTGGTGTTGGACTGCACCCCGGCGACGACGCGCTCCAGCGCGTCCTCGAAGTCCTCGCGGCCGACGGTGTCGGCGCCGCGGCGGGCAGCGAAGATCGCGGCCTCGTTGCAGAGGTTGGCGAGCTCGGCGCCGGAGAGGCCGCTCGTCTGCTGGGCGACCTTGTGCAGGTCGACGGCCGCGTGCAGCGGCTTGTTGGAGGTGTGGACGGCGAGGATCCGCTCGCGGCCCTCGACGTCGGGCGGCGAGACGTAGACCTGGCGGTCGAAGCGGCCCGGGCGCAGCAGCGCGGGGTCGAGCTTCTCCAGCAGGTTGGACGCCGCCATGACGACGACGCGGCCCGACGAGGAGAAGCCGTCCATCTCGACCAGCAGCTGGTTGAGGGTCTGCTCGCGCTCGGAGTTGTTGTCGCTGCCGCGGCGGGCGCCGACGGCGTCGAGCTCGTCGATGAAGATGATGGCCGGCTCGTGCTTGCTCGCCTCGCGGAAGAGGCGGCGGATGCGCGCGGCCCCGAGGCCGGCGAACATCTCGACGAACGAGGACGCCGACTGCGCGTAGAAGGTCGCGCCGGACTCGTGGGCGACGGCCTTGGCGAGCAGCGTCTTGCCGGTGCCGGGCGGGCCGTGCAGCAGGACGCCGGCGGGGACGCGCGCGCCGAGCTTGACGAAGCGCGCGGGGTCCTTGAGGAAGTCGACGACCTCCTGGAGCTCCTTCTTGGCCTCGTCGACGCCGGCGATGTGCGACCAGGCGACCTCGACGTTGGCGTCCGGCTTGATCTCGACCGGCTTGGTCTTGGGCATCGTCTTGAGGACGCGCCACATGACGACGCCGATGACGACGATGAAGATCAGCGAGCCGAAGCCCTGCCAGTCGGTGCCGAACTGCTGGAGCTTCTCGGAGAACGACTGCTTGGGGATCGCGACGACGGGCGTCTCGGCGGCGGTCGTGCCGGTCCCGGCGATCTTGGTCTTCGTGCCCGTGAGCGTGCGGTTGTCGGGCGCTGTCGACGCCTTGACCTTCGTCGTGGCGGTCGAGGAAGGAGACGTCGAGGAGGCGCGCGCGGACACGCCCCTTCCATCGGCCGAATGGGCCGCATCCTTGAAGGCTTGACAAAAGCGGACTGGAGTCCGCTATAGTGCGATCCATAAGCGGACTCCAGTCCACCTCTCACCTCAGGAGAACACCAGACATGAGCACCACGATCACCGAGATCCCCGCCGGCACCTACGGCCTCGATCCCGTCCACAGCTCCATCGGCTTCGGCGTCAAGTACAACGGCCTCGCCACCTTCCGCAGCTCCTTCGAGTCCTACGACGCGGCTCTTGCGGACGGCGTGCTGACCGGCTCCGCCGACGTCACCTCGATCAAGATCGACGAGCCCAACTTCAAGGGCCACCTGCTCGGCGAGGACTTCTTCAACGCCGACGCCACCCCGACGGTCACCTTCCGCTCCACCGACGTCAAGCTCAACGACGACGGCACCGGCGAGGTCACCGGCGACCTCACGATCCGCGGCGTCACCAAGTCCGTCGTCGCCACCGGCAACATCGCCGCCGGCGCCGACCCGTACGGCAACGACCGCGTCGCCTTCGAGCTCGCCACGACGATCGACCGCCGCGAGTTCGGCCTCAACTGGCAGAACGCCCTCCCGTCCGGCGGCGACGCCGTCGCGTGGGACGTCACCCTCACGGTCGACCTGCAGTTCGTGAAGCAGGCCTAGGACCACCATGCCTGCGATCCGCATCCTCGGCCTCTCCGGAAGCCTCCGAAGCGGGTCCCACAACACGGCCCTCCTCCGGGCGGCGGCGCTCTCGCTGCCGTCCGGGGCGGAGCTGGAGGTCTTCGACGGCCTCCGGGACCTGCCTCCGTACGACGCCGACCTCGACACCCCCGAGGCCGAGCCCGCGGCCGTCGCGCGCCTGCGTGAGGCCATCGCCGCCGCCGACGGCGTCCTGATCTCCACCCCCGAGTTCAACGGCTCGATCCCCGGCGTGCTCAAGAACGCGCTGGACTGGGCCTCGCGGCCCTTCCCCGACAACGCCCTCAAGGGCAAGCCCGTCGCGGTCGTCGGCGCCTCCACCGGCCTCTTCGGCGCGGTCTGGGCCCAGGCCGAGACGAAGAAGGTCCTCGGCATCGTCGGGGCCGACGTGCTCGACGGCGAGCTGCCGGTCGGCCAGGCGCACAGCGCCTTCGGCGACGACGGCCACCTGCTCGAGCCCGATCTGCGCACCGCGCTCGAGGAGCTCCTCGGCGTCCTGGCCGCACGGGTGGGAGCCCGGGACTCCCAGGCGGTCTAGCGTGTCCCATGTGGTCCCTCCCTTCGAGCTCCCGATGTCGGACCCCGCGCCCGTCGAGCGGGAGCGGGCCGACGCGCGGCGCAACCGCGAGCGCATCCTCTGCGCGACCGCGCGGCTGATCGACCGCGTCGGCATCGACTGCATGTCGATGGACGACGTGGCCGCCGAGGCCGGCGTCGGCAAGGGCACGCTCTACCGCCGCTTCGGCGACCGGTCGTCGCTGCTGCGCGCGCTGATCTCCGAGCCCGAGCAGGCCTTCCAGGACGCGCTGATCCGCGGCGACGCGCCGCTCGGCCCCGGCGCCCCGCCCGACGAGCGCCTGCACGCGTTCGGCGAGGGCGTGCTGACGTTCCTCGACAGCCACGCCGTCTACATCCAGGCGGGCGAGCGGCTCGGCGGCGGCAAGCGCTACGGCCATCCGGTCTACGCGTTCTACCGCACGCACGTCTCGCTGCTCCTCGGCCAGGCCCTCGGCGAGACCCCGCACCACGACTACCTCGTCGACGCCCTCCTCGGGCCGTTGAGCGCGGAGCCGTTCCTCTACCAGCGCGACCTGCGCGGGATGAGCGTCGAGGAGATCTGCGCCGGGTGGCACGCGCTGTGCGACGCGGTGCTGGCCCAGGGGTAGCGCAAGCGGGGACCGTCCGTCCCACCCGATCGGGGCAGGTGGCGGTGGAAGTGACGCACTGCGTTGAAGTACGTTTCGCGCTTGATGGCCCTCAGCGGACATCTGCGCCCGGCCGCGCTCACCGTCGCCGCGCTGTCGGCGGCCACCGTCGCGAACGTCGTCGCCCCGACCTACCCGGGCTACGACACGTACGCGAACCTCGTGTGGGGCAAGGCGCTCGCGGACGGCACGCTGCCGGACCTGACCGAGCGCTACGCGCCGACGCCGCACCCGCTGGAGATCCTCGCCGGCGCGCTCGTCTCGCCGTTCGGGGTCGGCGACCGGATCCTCGTGATCCTCGTCCTCGCCTCGTTCCTGGCGCTGCTCGCCGGGATGTTCGCGTTCGCCCGGCAGGCCGTCGGGCCGGTCTCGGCGGGCGTGGCGACCGCGCTGGTCGCGCTCAACCCGACGCTGCTGGTCATCGCCGTGCGCGGCGGCGCCGACATCCCGTTCCTGGCCTGCGTGGCCTGGGCGGCGGCGCTCGCGACGCGCGAGCATCGCGAGCCGGACGCCGGGCT
>JAOPZG010000308.1 GCA_025964215.1 Conexibacter sp. | reverse complement strand
TGGCCGACGAGGGCGGGGTCGCCGCCGTGCTGGCGGGCGCGGGCGCGCTGCTCGACGGCGTCGATGGGGTGGACCCGGCGCTCGACGGGCTGAGCGAGCGCTGGCGCGCGCTCGCCATCGAGGCCGACGACCTGGCCGGCGAGCTGCGCGTCTACGGCGAGGGCCTCGACGCCGAGGACGGTGGGCTGGACCTGATCGAGGAGCGCCTCGCCGCGTGGGATCGGCTGAAGCGCAAGCACGGCGGGACGATCGCGTCGGTGCTCGTCTACGCCGAGGAGTGCCGCGGGCGGATCGCCGAGCTCGACCGTGCCGAGGAGGCCCTGGAGGAGGCGCAGGCCGAGCTGGCCGAGGCGCGGACGGCGCGCGGCGCGCTGGCCGCCGAGCTGCACAAGGCGCGGGTCAAGGCCGCGAAGTCGCTGGCCGCCGACGTCCGCGCGCGGCTGGCCGACCTTGCGATGGAGGCCGCCACCTTCGAGATCTCGCTGGAGCCGCGCGAGGCCGGCCCGACCGGCACCGACGCCGTCGACTTCCTCATCGCTCCGAACCCCGGCGTGCCCGCCTCACCGCTGCGCGAGAGCGCCTCCGGCGGCGAGCTCTCCCGCGTCATGCTCGCGCTCCTCGGCGCCGCCAACGACGGCCGCAACGCCGTCCTTGTCTTCGACGAGGTCGACGCCGGCATCGGCGGCCACACCGCCCGCGCCGTCGGCGAGCAGCTCCGCACCCTCTCCGAAGGGCGCCAAGTCCTCTGCATCACCCACCTGCCCCAAGTCGCCTCCCTTGCAACCCGCCACTTCTCCATCGCGAAGGACGTCACCCGCGAACCCGCCATCACCACCGTCACCGAGCTCGCCGAGAAGCAGGTCGTCGGCGAGCTCGTCCGCATGCTCGGCGCCCCGGCGGATGACGTGGCGGCGAGGCGGCACGCGAAGGAGCTGCGCAAGGCGGCTTGAGGCGGAGGCGGGGGCGCCGTGTCGGCGGCTCGCGCCATTCGATCGCCGTCCCACTACGCTGCCCCGCGTGGAGGTCGTCGAGTTGGGACCGCTCTCGCTCGCGGAATGGGTCGGCCTCACGGGCCGTGAGCCCGCGCCGTTCGGGGAACGCAGCGCCGGGCTGGTGTGGCGGCCCAAGGAGCGGCATGTCGGATTGCGGGAGGCGGACGGCCGGCTCGCCGCGGTTGGCGGTGCCGCCCTGGTCACCGTGGCTGTCGATGGCGGTGAGCCGTTCGACGTCGTCGGGTTCGGCGGCCTGATCATCCGGCGCGACGTCCGTGGCGGCGGGCTGATGCCGGTGCTCATGGACGCGCTCGTCGAGGTGGCGCTGGGCCTCGGGCCCGACCGCGCGATGATCTTCTGCGAGGCGCACCTCGCCGAGATCTATCGCCGCCGCGGCTATGCGGCGATCACCGACGCCGTCTCCATCGACCAGCCCGGCGGCCGCGTCGTGATGCCACTGACGACGATGTGGCGCGCGCTGCGCCCCGGCGCCGGATGGCCGCCGGGTGCCGTCGAGGTCGCCGGCCTGCCGTTCTGAGACGGCGGGCCGGCGCCTCGCGCTCCCGGAGCTAGGAGGCCGAAGCCTCGGCGTCCAGCGTCAGCGCGCAGCTGTTGATGCAGTACCGCATCCCGCCCTTGTCCCGCGGGCCGTCGTCGAAGACGTGGCCCAGGTGGCCGCCGCACTTGGCGCAGACGGCCTCGGTGCGGACCATGCCGTGGGAGGTGTCGGTCTTCAGCTCGACGACGTCCGCGACGGCGGCGTCGGTGAACGACGGCCAGCCGGAGCCGGAGTCGAACTTGTCATCGGAGCGGAAGAGCTCGGCCTGGCAGCCCGCGCAGCGGTACACGCCGGGCTCCTTGGTATCCACGTAGCGACCCGTGAAGGGCGGCTCGGTGGCCTGCTGGCGGAGCACTGCGTACTGGTCGGGCGCGAGCTCCTCGCGCCACTGATCCTCGGTCTTTGCGATCTTGTCCATGCTCATCAGTCTCAGGTCGGGCTCTTCACATTACGCCGTCCGGCTTTCCGGCTACCCTCGGTGCCTGGATCGTGTTCTACCTTCGACCTCCAGAGACGAGCGCCTGTGCCTGACGCCCACCGAAAGACCCGCTACATCTTCGTGACAGGTGGCGTGGTCTCGTCCCTCGGAAAGGGCATCGCCGCAGCATCGATCGGCCGGCTCCTCGTCGCAAAGGGCTTTACGGTCGGGATCCAGAAGTTCGACCCGTACATCAACGTCGACCCCGGCACGATGTCGCCTTACCAACACGGCGAGGTCTTCGTCACCGAGGACGGCGCCGAGACCGACCTGGACCTCGGGCACTACGAGCGCTACACGGACTCCAACGCCTCGCGCGCGTCGAACGTCACCGCCGGCGGCATCTACAACTCGGTCATCCGGCGCGAGCGCCGCGGCGACTACCTCGGCGGCACCGTTCAGGTCGTCCCGCACATCACCGACGAGATCAAGCACCGCATCAAGCTCCTCGGCGAGACCAACGACGTCGACTTCGTCATCACCGAGATCGGCGGCACCGTGGGCGACATCGAGTCGCTCCCGTTCCTCGAGGCGATCCGGCAGTTCCCGGTCGACGTCGGCCGCCGCAACACGAT
>JAOPZG010000292.1 GCA_025964215.1 Conexibacter sp. | reverse complement strand
GAGCCCCGGCCGCCCCGCGCACCAGCGGCTGACCGCGCGCGAGCGCGAGGTCCTCCAGCTCGTGGCCGCGGGCCTGACCAACGCCGAGATCGCGGCCGAGCTGCGGCTCTCCCCGAACACGGTCAAGGAGCACGCGAGCTCCATGTTCCGCAAGCTCGGCGCGCGCAACCGCGCCGACGCCGTCGTGCGCGCGCAGCGCCTCGGCGTCCTCAGCTGAGCGGCGGCGTGTCACAAAGCGGTGGGCTCAGCCCACTTAGTGGTGACCACCGTTCCGGAAAGGACCCTGTTCGTGACCACGCAGTTCGCGTTCCGCACCGTCGCCCTCGTGGCGATCCTCGCCTTCCTCGCCGGCTGCCTGGCGGCCGTCGCCGGCGCGCAGGAGCCCGTCCCCGCGCCCACGCAGCGGACGGTCGTCGCGGCCGGCACCGGCCTCGCGCGGGTCACGCCGAAGGACCGCGACAGCAACGCGTCGATCGTGGCGGCGGTCGACGCCGCGGGGAAGAAGGCGCTGCCGCTGGCCTTCGCGGACGCCCGCGAGCAGGCGACCGAGCTGGCGCAGCAGGCCGGCGTCGCGCTCGGCGCGCTGCTGACGATCTCCAACGCGCAGTCGGCCGGCGGGATCTTCTACGGCCCCTACGCCTACGGCAGCTTCGGGCCCGACACGTACTGCGGCAGCGTCCGGACGCGCTCGGTCACGGTCGGCAAGGACGGCAAGCGCCGCTACGGCAAGTACCGCACGCACGACGTCTGCCGCTTCCCGTCCACGCTGCAGCGCTCCGTCCAGCTCACCTACGCGGTGGGCTAGCGCGGAGCGCCGCGGCACCGGTGGAGGCGGCCTACTTGGCGGCCTTCACCTTGACCTTCGCGGTGACCGTCTTGCCGTCGGTCGTGATGCCGGTGACGGTGAACGTCTGGCTCGAGCCGGCCTTGATCTTGCGCGTGAGCTTCAGCACGCCCTTGGGCAGCGTGACCGACAGCGAGCGCGAGCTCTTGCCCTTCGGCGCGGTGAACGCGACCCGGCCGGCCGACCACTTCACGCTCGAGCCCTTGAGCTTCTTGCCGGCGATGACGAAGCGACCGCTCTTCTTCACGCGCGCCGAGGAGATCGGCTTGAGCGTCGAGGGCAGCTTCACCCGCAGCCCCTTCAGCGCCTTGGTCGAGACGAGGCTCAGCCGCAGCGTCGGACGCTTCTTGGCGACGCCGTAGAGGTCGCCGGTGCCCGACAGCGGCGCGCAGCCGAGGACCGTCGCGTCGACCGTGGCCTTGCCGGTGGCGCCGGAGTGCGCGCCGTAGACGGCCTGCACGGTCGGGACCTGGTCGCAGAGCGCCTTGGTCGTCGAGAGCGCGCCCTTCGCGCCGCCGGTGAGGTTGAGCACCAGCTTGCTGAGCGGGACGTCCGGGATGTTCTCGAACGTCGTCACCAGGCGGGTGCCGAGGGCGACCGTGCCCTGCAGGCGGATGAGCCCGAGGTCGAGGCCGATCCCCGGCAGCGCGCCGAGCTTCGCGCCCGTCGTCAGGTAGACGCCGCCGCTCAGCGTGCCGGGCAGCAGCGGCGTGTCCGCCGTGACCGTGCCGATCTTCGAGGAGGCCGGGCAGGCCCCCGTCGAGAGCTGGTCGGCGGTGCAGGTCGCGCCGAGGTTCTTGAGGTCGACGCCGATGCCCGTGGGCAGCGAGACGACCGTCCGGCTCATCGCGGCCTGGCCGTCGGCCTGCTCGATCGTGACCGCCAGCGGCGGGTGCGAGCCCTTGGCGACCTGGCCGGCGCCGCCGACCTTCGCGCTGAGCTTCGGCGCGAACGGCAGCTTCTCGCAGCCGGTCGCCGCGTACGGCGCGTCGGCCGTGGCCGTCGTGCCGCCGACCGCGGTGAACGTGCCGTGCAGGGGCTGGGCGGCGCACGAGGTGGCGTTCTGCAGGAAGCCCTTGCGGTCGATCGTGAGGTCGATCGAGCGGTACGGCGTCGGGATGCCCTGGAGCTTCTGCGGCAGCGCCTCGGTCTGCACGTCGATGCCGGTGTCCGGCCGCAGGTTGAGCTTGTTCATGACCACGATCGTCCCGAGGTCGAGCGCCGGGACCTTCGTGTTGACCGAGACGGCGAGGCCGGCGATCGAGCCGTCGAAGCCCTTGGTCAGGTAGACCTTGCCGGGCAGCGAGAGCGGCGCGGGACCGGTGCCGACCGCGACCTTGGCCGAGCCGACGAGCGACGCGTCGGTGCAGCCGTTGGCGCGGGCGACGTCGACGTCGCAGGCCGGGACGGCGGGCAGGCGGCCGGTGAGGCCGGGCGGCAGCGAGACCTTGGCGTCCTGGAGGCGCAGGTTCTTGTCCGGGCGGCCGATGTGCACGGTCAGCGCGGCGGGTCCGCCCGCCTGCGTGTCGACCACGCTCGCGCCGAGCTCCGGCGCGAAGATCGGCGGCTGGCAGTCGACGACCTGGAAGGCGTTGGTCGGGGACTTCGTCGGGCCGCCGCCGTAGGGCGTCATGTCGGCCGTGACGTTGTAGCTGCCGCACGCGGTCGGCGAGGTCAGCGTCGCGCGGCCGTCGCCCGGGTCGGTGTAGACGAAGTTGAAGGACGAGAACGGCACCTGCGGCTGGTCCTGGAAGTGGGCGGTGACCGCGGTGGTGTCGGGGTCGATCGTCGCGAAGCCGCCGAGCTTCAGCCGCAGCCGCGGGTCCTCGACCGAGATGTAGTTGACGAGCGGGACGCCGGGCCGCGGGACCCCGAAGTAGACCTTGCCGGTCAGCGTCTCCCCCGGGAAGAGCGGCGTGACGAACTCGACGCGGCCCATCTCCGAGCTCGCCGGGCACTGCGGCGGCGCGTCGACGCCGAAGCCGAACTGCTCGGGCGTGCAGGGGGTCAGCCCGTTGGCGAGCGGCGCGCTCAGCGCGAGGCCGGCGGGCAGGTTGAGCGCGACGTCCTTGAGGTAGGCCTGGCGGCGCGCGTTGGCGCCGGTGCCGGTGTCGGCGGTCGGGATGATCAGCTTGGCCGATGCCTCGCCGGGCTGGTCGGCGGGCGTGGTCGCCGGGCCGACCTGGAGGCTCGGCGAGAACGGGATCTGGTCGCACGCCGTGGGCGTGAACTGCGCGCCGCCGGTGCTCGTCTGGCCGCCGTAGGAGGTGACGGTGATCGACGTCGCGGCCGGCGTGTCGCAGCGCGTGGGCAGCGTGATGAACGGCTTGGCGAGGGACGGGTGGTCGGTCTTCGTGCCCCACAGCGTCAGCGCCATGCCGTTGACGTGGACGTCCATCGGGACGAACAGGATGGTGACCTGCTGCGGGACCGGGTCGAGCGTCGCCGAGTCCAGGCCGGCGTCCGCGACGCGGACCCGGACGGCCGTGCGGACGTAGACCGGCGTCAGCGAGGCGATGCCGCTGTCGAGCGCGATCCCCAGCGCCGCGGGCTGCGTCGCCGTCGGCTTCAAGTTGTAGACCTCGCCGGTGATCGTGCCGAGGTTCGTCGAGGAGGACACGGTGCCGACCTGGTTGGCCGCGCCGCAGTCCCCGCCGCCGGTGGTGAAGGTCGACTGGCTGCACGTAGGCGTGGCCGTCGGGTCGCCGATGACGCCGGCCGGCAGGCTCAGCGTCAGGCCCTTGAGGTCGTCGTTGCTCGTGTCCGTCTGGAACGCGAGGCAGAAGTCCCGGTGCGTGGCCGCGGCGGACGCGGTCGCGCTCGGGGTCGATCCGGCCGCGAGGCCGGGGCAGGTGGTGTCACTGGAGCCCGGCGCGAGCGGCTGCGCCACGACCCCGGACACCGGCACCGCTGCCGCGCCTGCGACACCGGCCACCACGAGCAGCATGCAGCATGCAGCCGCCAAGGCGACGATCCATCGACCCATCGTTTCTTCTCCCCGACTCGTCCGACGTTCCCCTGATGCGAGGGCCCTGCGCCAAATGGACGCGCACGGCCAACTGTCACGGTAGGTCATACCCCCGGAAAGGGGAAGTTCGAACCCGCTGAGGGAGATAAAGCGGCTCGGAACGCACCGAGGGCCCTGCGAACGCAGGGCCCTCGGGTCAAGCCGGTGGTGCTGGCGCTACTTCTTCTTGGGGCCGTTGACGGCCGTCTTGAGGCCGGCGCCCGCGGTGAACTTCGGCGCCTTGCTCGCCTTGATCTTCACGGTCTCGCCCGTCTGCGGGTTGCGACCGGTACGAGCGCTGCGCTTGACCACGGAGAACTTGCCGAAACCGGTGAGGGCGATGTCATCGCCCTTCTTGAGGGACTTCTCCACGGTGGTGATGAACGCCTCGACGGCCTTGCGCGCGTCGGCGTTGGTGAGACCGCTGTCCTTGGCGATGGCCTCGACGAGCTCGGTCTTGTTCATGCGGTTGCTCCTGAATCGACGGCAAACAGAGGGCGCAGCCTAGACCAGGGGCCCTCCGGCATGTTGGGCGCCCGGACCCGACACCCGTTCGGGGCGGGTCCGGGCCACCCGGTTCAATCCTTGTGGAGGGCGTCCTTGACCTTGTCGGCGGCGTCGCCGACCTTGTCCTTGACCGACCCGGAGGCGCGGTCGACCTTGCCCTCGTTCTTGAGGCTCTTGTCGTCGGTGAGGTCGCCTGCGGCTTCCTTGGCGCGGCCCTTGAGATCGTCTGTCGTTCCGTCGTTCATGGGTTGGGGGCTACCCGGTTCCGCGGCCCGCACGCATCGCGATGCGCCCGGTCAGCCGCGAGAGGACGTCGGGGCCGAGCTCGAAGAAGCGCAGCGGCCGGCCGCCCGCGATGGGCTGCACGCGCAGCTGGCCGTGGCGGCGGAAGCGGCCGGCGGGGCGCTCCTCGACGCCCGCGAGGTCGCGATAGCGGAGGTAGCGCACGCGACCCATGATCGCGTCGTCGCGGAGCCACAGCAGGCGCCGGTCGGTGACCGCGAGCTGGACGTCGTGCGCGTCGCCGGTGGCGGTCAGGACGACCTCGTCGACCTGCTCGCCGGGCTCGAGCGCGGCGAGCAGCTCGCGCGCGAGGACGCGGCGGACGGCGGGCGGGAGCCAGTCGCCGGCGAGCTCGGGGGGCG
>JAOPZG010000235.1 GCA_025964215.1 Conexibacter sp. | reverse complement strand
GGGCTCGAAGAACGCCAGCCACGCGGGCACGTGCTCGGCGAGCGCGGCGCGGACGTCCGGTGCCAGCGCCCCGACGAGCCGCTCGGCGCGCTCGTGGTAGCTCGGGCGCGCGGCGTCGATCAGCGCGAGCCCGCGCTCGGTCAGCGTCACGGTGACCGTGCGGCGGTTCTCGGGATCGCGCTCGCGGTCGATGACGCCCGCGTGCTCGAGCCGGCCGAGCCGGACGCTCATCGTCCCCGACGTCCGCCGCACCTTCGCGACGAGCGCGCGCTGGTTGAGCGTGTGGCCCTCGGCGTCCCGCAGGGCGGCGAGCACGAGGTAGCTGGCGCGCGAGAGGCGGTGCTCGCCCAGCGCCTCCTCGAGCTCGGACTCCAGATGCGCCGCCACGCCGATCGTCGCGTCGGGCAACGCGTCGGCCTCCAAGGTGTCCTTCGTCATATCGCTTCTCCTCAATCGCTTCGGTCGAAGCAATGTAGCGAAGTGGCGCGAGATGGCCGATGAGTTCCCGCCGGTCGGGCAGTCTGAGGGACATGAGCCTTCCGCAGATCGTCGATCGTGAGACCTGGCTGAGCGCGCGCACCGCGCTGCTGGAGAAGGAGAAGGCGGCCACCCGAGCACGCGACGCGCTCAACGCCGAGCGCCGCGAGCTGCCGATGGTGGAGGTCGAGAAGGACTACACCTTCGAGGGTCCGGACGGCCCCGCGACGCTCGCCGACCTCTTCGAGGGCCGCAGCCAGCTGATCGTCACGCACTTCATGTTCGACCCGTCGTGGGATGCGGGCTGCTCGAGCTGCACGGCCGGCGCCGACGAGGTCTCCGACGGCTTCCTGCGGCACGTCAACGCGCGCGAGACGACCATCGCCTACGTCTCGCGCGCGCCGCTGCCCAAGTTGGAGGACTACAAGGCCGAGCGCGGCTGGACGTTCCCCTGGTACTCGTCGTTCGGCAGCGACTTCAACTACGACTTCGGCGTGACGCTCGATCCCGCGGTCGCGCCGCCGGCCTACAACTACCGCCCGCTCGACCCGCCGGACGCCGGCGAGGTCCCCGGCCTCAGCGTCTTCCTCCGCGCCGAGGACCGGATCTTCCACTCCTACTCGACCTTCGCGCGCGGGATGGAGATGACCGGCGGCTCCTACTACTTCCTCGACCTCACGCCGCTCGGCCGCCAGGAGGAGTGGGAGGAGCCCAAGGGCCGGTCCGCCGCCGCGCGCCCGGCGCAGCCGGACTTCGCGGAGTGACCTGAGCCAGCCGGGCGCTCCGGACACCGCGCCGCCGCGACCGCGTCCCGGGCCGCCCACGCGGCGCCGACGGCCGCGACGCGGTCGTGGACGAGCTCGCGCTGGGGTAGACCGGCGCCCACCGGCTCGCGGTCGGCTGGTCGGCTGGGCGAACCTCACGGGTGGGCGAGGCGTCGGGAAGCTGCCACTCATCCGCGCAGCACGCGGTCCTGCTCGCGCACCGCGTGCAACGCGCCGTCGTCCAGCAGCCGCGGCGAGCCGAAGACGCGCGCGTGCCAGTAGACCGACGCCAGCCACTCGAGCTGGAACGCCCGCTCGACCGCCTGCTCGAGCGTGGCGCCCACCGCGACCGCGCCGTGGTTGGCCATCAGCGCGGCGAAGCGCCCCTCCAGCGCCGCGGCGACGCCGCGCGCCAGCTCCTCCGACCCGTACGTCGCGTACGGCGCGACCCGCACCGGGCCGCCGAGCTCGTTGGTCACGTAGTGGATCGCCGGCACCTCGTCGACGAGCGTCGAGAGGACGGTCGCGAAGTGGGAGTGGGTGTGGACGATCGCCCGCGCCTCCGGCGCTCCCGCGTAGACGGCGAGGTGCAGCGGGAGCTCGGAGGATGGGAGGGATGCGCGCGCGTGGTCGGCCGAGACCGTCCCGTCGCCCAGCTCCACGCACACGAGCTCCTCCGGCGCGATCGCCCCCAACCGGCTCCCGCGCGGCGTGATCAGCAGGTGCGCGCCCGAGCGCATCCCGAGGTTCCCCGACGACCCGACCACGAGCCCGCCCTCGGCCACGGCGCGCGCCGCGGCGACGAGCGCCTCGCGGTCCGCGGTGGTGAACGGATCGCTCACGATGCCTCACCCGTCGTGACCTGCTCCGGGATCCCGGATTGCAAGGCGCCCACCGCGACCACCAGGCTGACCGCCATCACCCCGGCCATCGCCAGGAACACCGTCTTGGTCGCCTCCGCGTACGCCCCCCGCGCCGCGGCCGCCGAGCCGAGATAGCCGCCCGTCTCGTTGATGAAGATGGTTCCCAGCATCGCCAGCCCGAGGCTCGAGGCGAAGTAGCGCACGGTCTGCGTCACGCCGGGCACCTCGCCGAAGCTCCCGCGCGGCGCGCGGTTCAGCGCGTCCGTCGAGATCGCGAGCGCCTTGCCGCGCTCGCGCGCCTCGAAGGTCTGCGCGACGATCGCCAGCGCGCCGGGGAAGAGGATCGCGCCGAACGCGCCCTGCACGACGCGGAAGCCGATCAGCCACGCCTCGCCGCCGCTGCCCGGCGCGCCGGTCTGCGAGAGCCGCAGGTCCTCGTTGACGTCCGGGACCGCGATCGCGACGAGGACGAGGTACTTGCCTTGGCGCTCCGGCATGCGCGCATCCTCGCATGCCGGCGGCCCTCAGCGGACCACGACCTTCCCGCGCATCTTCGCGTGGATCGAGCAGACGTAGCGGAACGTCCCGGCCTTGGCGAAGCGGTGCTTGAAGGAGCCCCTCGTGACGACCGCGCTGCGGAAGCCGGAGCCGACGACGTCGTGGGGGACGTCGCCGTCGTGCCACGTCCAGGTGACCGTCGCGCCCTTGCGGATCGTCACGGACGCCGGGGCGAACGTGACGTTCTTCAGCGTGACGGCGGCCTTGGCGGGCGCCTTGGCCGCGGCGCGCGCGGTGGCGGCCGCCGGCGTGACGCTCACGCGGAAGGTCTCGGCCTGCACGCCGATGACCGGCAGCGTGATGCTGACCTTCACGTCGAGCGCGAGCTTGCGGCCGCGCTGCAGCGCGGCGCGGGCCTTGGCGTCGAGCCGGATCGCGAAGCTCAGGCGGCCGGCGGACGAGCTGCGGGTCGTGGCCTTGCCGACGCTGACGAGCGACGTCCTGCGCCCGGGCGCCTTGACGGACCCGCGCGTCGCGCGCACGTCGACCGCGACCTTCGAGCGGTCGCCGGCCTTCGTGATCGTCCCGCGGACCGTCGTGCCCTTCTGCGTGCGCGTGACCTTGATCACGGGCGCGAGCGGGACGCTCGCGGCGGGCGCGGTGGAGACCGTCGTGGGTGTCGTCGCGGAGGGCGCCGTGGGCGTCGGCGTCCCGGGGCCGCTCGGCGTCGTCGGCGTGGTCGTGCCGGTCCCCGGGTCCGTGGCCGGCGGGCGCTCGTCGACCACCACGACCGACCCCTTCATGTCGTGCTCGGGGATGTCGCAGATGAAGGAGTAGGTGCCCGCCTGCGTGAACGAGCAGCGGCCCGCCCAGCCCTGCTCCTCGGGCGTCGTGGGGACGACTTTGCTGTTCGTCGCGCCGCCGACCCCGTCGGTCTGCGTGCAGCTGACGCCGTCGCGCGTGAAGCGGACGTTGTGCTCGTCGGCCCCGGTCGGGTAGCGGAAGTCGACGGTGCCGCCGAGCGCGATCGTCGTCGCGTTGCCGCCGGCGCCGCCCTGCGCGACGAAGCCGTAGTCGACGGCGTCGATCGTGGCCGTGGTGGGCGACGCGCCGAACGCGCCGCCCGCGGCCACGCCACCGGCCAGCGCGAGCGCGCCGGCCAGGGCGAGAACCCGCTTGCTGGGTGCCCTGAATAAATTCATAAGGGCACCCTAACAAACACGTCAGCGCTTGAGCGTCAGCGTCCGGCTGATCGTCGCGCCGCTCGCGGGCACGAGCTGGAGGCGCGCGGCCAGCGAGCGGTGGCGGGCGAGCAGCGCCTTGCCGTCGCGGGTCAGCGTCAGCGTGATGCTGCGCGTCGCGCTCCCTGCCGGGAGCGTCAGCGCCCGCCGCGCGAGCGTCACGCGCTTCGCCTTCGACGACCGTGGGCTCAGCTTCACTCTGTCGCGCGTGCGGAGCACGATGGTGGCCTTGACCTTCGCGCTGCCAGGCCGGACCATCACCTTCACCTTGCCGCCCGAGACCCGCAGCGCCGTCGAGGCGATCGCCGGTCGCCGCACGACCGCGGTCGGCGGGATCGCGGGGGAGACGATCGGCAGCGGGGTCGCCACCACCGGCGCGGTGACCGTCACCGTCTGGGCGACCTCGCGGACCGGCGCCTCGGCGACCGGGCCGCCCGGCACGCACGCGCTGCCGGCGCGGAAGCGCACGGTGTGCGCGCCGACCGCGGCCGGGAGCGCCAGCGTCCCGCTCGCCGCGCCCTGGACGTCCGTGTCGACGCACTGTACGACCGCGCCGTCGTCGATCGAGACCGCGACCTTCTGGCCGCCGCCCGCGTCCTTGGCGAACGCGCCGAGCGCGAAGGCGACCGAGCCGCCCGCCGGCGCCTCGGCGGCCGCGAGCGTCGCGGACGCGTCGGGCAGCGCCGCCGCGACCGTCACCCGGCGCACGAAGAGCGCCTGCGGGAAGTCGTTCTGCACGGCGAAGCCGACCCAGAACGCGACGTCGTAGGTCCCCGGGCCGAGACCGCTCGGGATCGGGACGAGCCCGGTCGCGGCGCCCGTTGCGTCCGCGGTCAGCGTGACCGGCGCCCGGCTGCCGAGCCGCGCCTGCACGGTCTGGCCGACCGCGGGACTCGGGACGTAGTCGGCCGGCGAGCGCGTCAGGCCCGTCGTGGAGAACGCGACGTTCCCGCCGGGCACCGCGCTGGTCGAGGCGAGCACGCCCCGGCCGTCGTTCGGGACGATCTCGAACGGCGCGCGGATCGAGCGCGACGTGCCACTCGGGAAGCCCGAGAGGTAGCGGATCCAGTGCGTGCCGACTGGGGCGTCGGCCGGCGCGTAGCCGGCGCCCGCGCCGCTGCCGTCGGCGGTCGGGGTCGCGACGTTGGCGCCGTCGTCGAGCTTCAGCGTCATCGCCTGGTTGGCGTCGAAGCCGGAGAAGCGGTAGGGGATCGCGGAGCCGGCGACGAGCCGCGGGAGGTCGTCGTAGGGCAGGTCCGGGTCGCCGGAGAACGGGAAGTCGAGGAGCTGGTCGGCCGGCGGCGCGAGCGCCACGGTAGCGCCGCCGGGGATCAGCGGCGGACCGGTGAGCGCCTTGACGGCGAAGTCGGCGTGGACGCTGCGCGCCGGCGAGCTCGCCAGGAAGCGCAAGCGGTGCACGCCGGTCGCGATCGCGGCTTGGTCGGCGGCGCGGACGCCGGCGAGGTGGATCGTCCCGGAGATCGCGCCGGCGCCGTCGGCGGTGGTCCGCAGCAGCACGTCGGCCGCGCCGTCGCCGGTGCTCGGGAGCAGCAGTCCGTCGTCGAGCTTCACGCTGACGACGGTGGCGTCGCCGAAGCCCGTGCCGGTGAAGCCCACG
>JAOPZG010000171.1 GCA_025964215.1 Conexibacter sp. | reverse complement strand
CATCAGCAGGAGCCGCCGTGCATCTCGGGCGGCTGGGTCGAGCAGGCCTACATCTCGCGCCAGACCCTCGAGTCGCTCGTCGCGCAGGACAAGGGCGGCAAGATCGTCCCCTGGCTCGCGGACTCCTGGAAGGTCTCGGCCGACCAGAAGACGTGGACCTTCAAGCTGAAGCCCGGCGTGAAGTTCACCGACGGCACGCCGCTCGACGCCGAGGCGGTCAAGGCGAACTTCGAGACCTGGCTGAACCCCAAGACGCTCAACGGCACGGTCGCCGCGTACATCGGCGAGTACTACAAGTCGAGCAAGGCGCTCGACGCCCACACCTTCGAGCTCGACCTCGTGAAGCCCTACTCGCCGCTGCTCTCCGCGATCTCGCAGGGCTACTTCGGCCTGCACTCGCCCAAGGGCATCGCCCGCGGCGCCGCCGCCGAGTGCACCGACCCGATCGGCACCGGCCCGTTCATCATCCAGAAGTGGAGCCGCGGCCAGAACGTCACGTTCGTCCGCAACCCGGACTACGACTCCGCACCGGCCAACGCCAAGCACCAGGGCCCGGCCTACGCCGACAAGCTGGTGTGGAAGTTCCTCAAGGAGCCGGCGGTCCGCTACGGGTCGCTGACCAGCGGCCAGTCGCAGGTCATCTACGACGTGCCCTCCGTCGACTGGGACGCGGCCAAGAGCAAGTACCAGGTCTTGCGCTACCTCACGCCGGGCCGCCCGGTGACGCTGACGCTCAACGTCACCCGCGCGCCGTTCGACGACGTCCGCGTCCGCCAGGCGCTGGCCTACTCGCTCGACCGCAAGGCCGCGGTGAAGAGCGCCTTCGGCGGCGCCTCGGAGTACAACGGCAACCCGGCGCTGAGCCAGTCGACGCCCGACTACGACCCCGCGCTGGCCGACGCCTACACCTACCAGCCCGACAAGGCCAACGCCCTGCTCGACGCGGCCGGCTGGACCGGGCGCACGAAGGACGGCATCCGGACCAAGGACGGCAAGGAGCTGACGGCGACCATCACCTACGGCGCCGGGTCGATCATCAACAACGACGGCGCCACGCTGCTCCAGACGCTCCAGCAGCAGGCCAAGCAGGTCGGCTTCAAGTGGGACCTCAAGCCGCTCACGCTGACCCAGCTCTTCGGCGGCGAGTACTCGGCGCCCGACAAGTACAACGCGAGCCCCGGCTACTGGACGAGCCCGACCGCCGGCGTGCTCTACATCGTCTGGCGCCAGAACCTCAAGGACCGGCCCAACGGCGCCAACAACGCCTACTACAACAACCCGGAGCTCGAGCGGACGATCGGCGACGCGAACTCCACGCTCGACCCCGCCAAGCAGAAGGCGCTGTACTTCAAGGCGCAGAAGATCGTCTCCGACCAGGCCGTCGCGATCGGGCTCTACACCCGCACCTCGTCGCTGGCCATCGACACCTCGAAGCTGCGCGACGTCTGGCTCGAGGACTCCCAGGGCGAGCCCGTGTTCTCCGACGCGTACCTGGTGAAGCCGTGAGCGGCGCGCGCCGGGTGGCGACGCGGGTGCTCGGGGCGCTCGGCGTCCTCTGGGCCGCGGCGACGTTCACGTTCTTCGTGCAGTCGGTCCTCCCGGGCGACCGCGCGACGCTGATCCTCAACCAGGAGACGGGGCAGACGATCCACCGCTCGGCGGGCGAGCTCGCGCCGATCAACGCCCGCTACGGCTTCCAGGACTCGCTGTTCACGCAGTACGTCCACTACCTGAAGGGGTTGCTCCACGGCGACCTCGGGCGGTCCTACCAGCTCAAGGAGCCCGTGACCCGGCTGATCGCCGACCAGGTCGGGCCGACGCTCCTGCTGACCGTGACCGCGCTCGTCCTGGCATGGGCCATCGCGCTCGTGCTCGTGATCTCGACGGCTCGGCGCCGGCGTCCCGTCTCCTCGCTGGCGTCGAGCTTCGAGGTCTTCTCCGCGGGCCTCCCGCACTACTGGCTCGGGGTGATCCTGCTGGTGGTCTTCGCCATCAACCTGCAGTGGTTCCCGGTCGAGGGCGGGACGGGGCTCACCGGGCTCGTGCTCCCGGCGACGACGCTCGCGATCCCGCTCGCCGGCTTCCTCGGGCAGGTGACGCGCGACGAGCTCGAGAAGCTGCTCGACCAGCCGTTCGTCACGAGCGCCCGGGCGCGGGGGATGAGCGACCTCGGCGTGCGGCTGCGCCACGCGCTGCGCCACGCGGTGCTGCCGGCGATCACGCTGTCGGGCTGGGCGCTCGGCGCGCTCTTCTCCGGCGCGGTCGTGGTCGAGCTCGTCTTCGCGCGGCCCGGGCTCGGGCAGGTGCTCGTCAGCGCGGCGAGCGCCCGCGACATCCCGCTCGTCTCCGGCGTCGTGATGTTGGTGGCCTTGATCTACGTGGTGGCCAACCTGCTCGTCGACCTGGCCTACACCGTGGTCGACCCGCGGCTGAAGCGGGCGCGGGCATGAGCGCCGTCCCCGCCTCGGGCGGCGGCGCGCTGCGGCTCCCGGCGATCGACGTCCGCGCGCTGCGCCCCGGGATCGTCCTCGCGAGCCTGACGCTCACGTTCTTCGTGCTCGCGGCGATCGCGCCGTCGCTGCTCAGCGGCGGGCGCGACGCGACGACGATCGACCTCGGCGCGACGCTGCAGTCGCCGTCGCTGCACCACCTCTTCGGGACCGACCAGGCGGGCCGCGACCTCTACGCCCGCGTGGTCTTCGGCACGCGCAACTCGCTGCTCATCGGCCTCGGCGCGACCGCGCTGAGCATGAGCGTCGCGACCGTGCTCGGCGTCCTCGCCGGGCTCTCGGGGCGCTTCGTGGACGGGATCGTCAACCGGCTGCTCGAGGTCGTCTTCTCGTTCCCGGTGCTGTTGCTGGCCCTGCTCTTCGTGACGATCTTCGGGGCGAGCGCGACGACGCAGATCGTCGCGGTCGGGATCGGCACGGCCCCCGGCTACGCGCGGATGATCCGCGGCCAGGTCCTGGCCGTCAGGGGCTCCGGCTACGTCGAGGCGGCGGGCGCGCTCGGGCACTCCTACCCGCGCACGATCCGCCGCCACATCCTGCCCAACGCCATGCGGCCGCTGATCGCGATGGTGACGCTCGGCGTCGGCCAGTCGATCGTGTGGGCCTCGAGCCTCGCGTTCCTCGGCCTCGGCGTCCCGCCGCCCTCGCCGGAGTGGGGCGCGCTGCTCGACGCCGGCAAGGACTACGTCACGAAGGCGTGGTGGCTGGAGGTCGTCCCAGGCCTCGCGATCGTGCTCTTCGCCCTGGCCGTCACGACGCTCGGCCGCCACGTCCAGAACCGCCTCGAAGGAGCGACCGACCGATGACCGTCGAGCTGGCCCCACGCCCGCCCGCCACCGCCGACCGCGACGCCGCGGTCGCGCAGCGCGCGCTGCTGCGCGTCGAGAACCTGACCGTGGGCTTCGGCCCGCGCCGCGCGCCGACGCCCGTCGTCAAGGGCGTGTCCTTCACGCTGGAGCGCGGGCGCTGCCTGGCGATCGTCGGCGAGTCGGGCTCCGGCAAGTCCGTGACCGCGCGGACGCTCGTCGGCCTGACCGGCGGCGCGTCGCACGTCGCCGCCGACCGCCTGGAGCTCGAGGGCGCCGACCTGCTCGGCTTCGGCGACCGCCAGTGGCGCGGCGTCCGCGGCAAGGAGGTCGGCTTCGTCCTGCAGGACGCGCTCGTCTCGCTCGACCCGCTGCGGCCGGTCGGCCGCGAGATCGCCGAGGCGCTCGCGCTGCACGGGTGGGGGACCCGCGGCGAGCGGCGCGAGAAGGTCATCGACCTGCTGCGCTCGGTCGGCGTGCCGGAGCCCGAGCTGCGCGCCAGCCAGCGGCCCGACGAGCTCTCCGGGGGCCTGCGCCAGCGGGCGCTGATCGCCTCCGCGCTCGCGCTCGACCCCAAGCTGCTGATCGCCGACGAGCCCACCACGGCGCTCGACGTCACCGTGCAGGCGCAGATCCTGGACCTGCTCGAGGCGACGAAGGCGCGGGGCAAGACGCTGATCCTGATCAGCCACGACCTGGCCGTCGTCTCGCGCATGGCCGACGAGGTGGCCGTGATGAAGGACGGCGAGATCGTCGAGCGCGGCGACGCGCGCGTGGTGCTGAGCAACCCCCAGCACAAGTACACGCAGGCGCTGCTGGACGCCGTGCCCTCGGCGCGCCCGCGGCGGCGACCGTCGGTCCCCGGGGCGCCGGTGCTCGAGGCCGAGGGCCTCGTCAAGCGCTACCGCGGGCCCGACGGCGTCGACCGCACGGTCGTCGACGGCGTCTCGTTCACGCTGCGCGCGGGGGAGACCCTGGGCGTGGTCGGCGAGTCGGGCTCGGGCAAGACGACGACCGCGCGCCTCGCGCTCGCGCTGACCGAGGCCGACGGCGGGTCCGTCACGCTCAACGGCGCGCCGTGGAGCGGGCTGCGCGAGCGCGAGCGGCGCGCGCGCCGGCGGCAGGTCACGGTGATCTACCAGGATCCGCTGAG
>JAOPZG010000556.1 GCA_025964215.1 Conexibacter sp. | reverse complement strand
GTAGGCGAGGGCGACCATGCAGTAGACGACGAGCGGGACGAGGACGCGCCGCTGCGCCGGAGTCGCGCGGCGCAGCTTCCGCACGAGCAGCGCGCAGAGGCCGATCACGATGACCGCGCCGGCCGCGCGCTGCACGTAGACCCCGGTCTGCTCGAGCCCGTGGTCGACCTCGATCGTGAGCGGCGAGTCCGGCGAGAACGCGTAGACCGGCACTTGCAGGACGAGGCACACGACGTACCCGCCCACGACGACGGCCCGCTCCGCCGCGGTGTGCAGCCGGCCCGTCGGGAAGCCGAGCAGCATCTGGGCGACCACGGCGTGGATCAGCGTCGCGGTGACCGCACCGACCACGAGCGTCGTCGGGGTGTCGATGTTGCTGAGCGCGGCGAGCATCGTCGTCCAGCCGCCGATCACGATCAGCAGCCCGAGCCGGCTGCTCGGACGTCGTGCCCAGGCGAGGAGGCCGGCGGCCAGGTAGATCAGGCCGACGACCGGGAAGAGCGCCCCGATCCACACGTCGGGGTAGCTCTGCTCCAGCAGCAGGCCGATCTCGATCCCGGCCAGGACCGTCGTCGCGACGCCGGTCGCGACAAGGGCGTCCCGCAGCGGACCGGGGCGAGCGAACCCCGCCGAACGGATGGGTAGGCGGCGAGGCGCGTGAGCTGCGATGCGCCATGCTCCCAAATACCGCAGCGGTGCGGCTTGGAGCCGCGCGGTTGAGCGTTCAGATCGTGGCGTTCAGCGCAGGAGCGTGAGGGTGAGCGGCTTGGCCGTCGTGGTGGACCCCGCGGCGTCTCGGGCGGATGCCAGCAGCGCGAAGGAGAACATGTCGCCGATGCTCGCGAACACCGCTCGGCTCGGGACCGTGAACTCGTAGTTCCATACGGAGACTGGTGCGTCGGTGTCACCGCTGCAATCAACGATCACATAGGGCTTCTCGTCCATGATGGGCGCTCCCGCGCGCTCCCGGGCCAGTTGAAAGCCCTCTGGGTCCGTACTGGTGCATCGTCTGGTTCCTGGCGCGACGATGTCTTCACGTCGGCCGTGAAGCTTCGCAGCGAGGCTGTGCCTTCCGCCGCCGTTGGATCTGTCCGTCGACCCATACATCCGTCGCCAGCACGCCCATCTGGCGCGCAACCGCAAGGTCCGGCTTGCGGGCCGCGGGGTCAAGGAGCTCGAGCTCGCGCCTAGACGCCAGAACCCGGATTGTGGCGCGGAGTCCGGACCGTCCTCTTCACGGCCCCGGTCCGCTGAATCGACGGCAATCCAGGCACATATCGCGGAATAAAGGCACCGGTGCCTTTTTCGCGGCACCGAAATCCGCGGAATCCTGGTGACCCCCTGAACGACGAAACCCCCGCAGTTGCAGGGGCTTCATCCGAGTGGAGCTAGCCGGGCTCGAACCGGCGACCTCCTGGGTGCGATGCAAGAAGACTGCGCGCCAAAAGGGCCGATTTACAGGACTTTTCCAGTGCTCGTTGGCGGTCGACGAGCGGTCGATTGCCGTGGATCACCGGCGATTCTCGGGGTTCCAGGCACTCGCGGCGTTCTAGTGCCTGAACGCTGGCCCGGGCCGTCGCGCTCGTTGCCGTTCTCGACCAGGCGGTGGGATGTGCCCAAAGAGGCGTGACACGTCGGGTGCATCATGCGGGTGCTCGGCGTCAAACCACCAACGGTTCGGGCGTCTATTGCGCCGTTCGTTGCGGGGAGCACCTTGGTCGGCGGTGACGATCGCCGTCGGCGCCAGCGGCCGACGGCGCGGCTGGCAGCGCTCGCCGGGCAGGTACGCAACAACCCGACGCTTGTCCCGACGCGCCGGCCCTACGTCGCGCTGGCGCACGAACGGACCGGCGCGGCCGCCAGCTGAAGATGTCAGCTGCCGATCGGTCCCCCCGTTCCTGCCCGTGTCGGCCCCTCGAAGTCCGCACCGCGAACTTGACTCTGCCGCAACGTCAGCCCTTACGGTCGCCCGCCATGGACACCAACAGCACTTCACCGGTGGCCGAGCTGCGGCTCGCCGTGACCGTCGAGGACTTCGACGGCGCCGTCGCCTTCTATCGCGATGCCCTCGGCCTGCCGGAGGTGCAGGCGTGGGACGAGGCTGGGGGCCGCGGCTCGATCCTCGACGCCGGCCGGGCGACGCTGGAGCTGATCTCCGTCGACCAGGCCGAGCTGATCGACCGCGTCGAGGTGGGCGACCGCGTCGGTGGGCCGGTGCGGGTCGCGCTGGAGGTCGAGGACTCCGCCGAGCTCGCGGAGCGACTTGAGCGAGCGGGCGCGGCGCGGCTCGGCGGTCCGGTCGTCACGCCGTGGCGGCACCGCAACGTCCGGCTCGAGGGACCCGGCCTGCAACTGACGCTGTTCACCGTCCTGGGGTAGACACGGGCGTATCCTTCCGCCATGTCGGCGATCGATGACGGCGAGGGGATGACGATCGGGGCGCTCGCGGAGGTCACGGGCGCGAGCGTCCGCTCGCTGCGCCACTACGAGGACCACGGCGTCCTCTCCTCCGAGCGGGGCCACAACGGCTACCGCCGCTACGGTACCGACGCGGTGGAGCGCGTCGTGCTGATCCGGACGCTGCTGAGCGCCGGGCTGTGCATGAAGGGCGTGCGCGACGCGCTGCCCGACGTCCACCTCGACAGCGGCACCGCGGTGCCGGGTCCCGAGCTCGTCGACCGGCTGACCTGGGAGCGCGACCGCCTGTCGCGCGCGATCGGGCAACTGGAGTCCTCGCGCGCGGTGCTGGAGGGCCTGATCGCCCGCGCGGGCGGGGCTGTGACGGGCGAAATCGAGCTCCTCGGGCCGCCGGCCAGCGCGCAGGTCGTCCGCGCCACGATCCGGCAGGCCAGCATCTGATCCGCCCGACGGCGCTTGACCCTGCCGCAATGTCAGGGTCTAGCGTCGCCGGTCGTGACGCCCCACCGTCCCGCCCCAGTCGCGGCACAGCAGCCGCCTGCTCGCGCCCGGCCCCGCCTTGTCGAGGTCGAGGACGCGCTGCCACAGCGCGGCGTCGCCGCCGGTCAAGGACAGGAACTTGATCTGGAGGTCGTCCTCGGTGGCGGGCCGGGTGTGGTGGCCGCGCGGGAAGACGACCTCGGAGGAGCGCCGAGTGCCGTCGAGCATGGTGACCGTGACACGCGCGGGCATCGCGTGGCCGGCCGTGGGGAGCCCGTCGTCGACCGAGATGGTGGCCTTGGCTGCGAGCGCGCCGACCGTCTCCTCGTAGGCGAACGCCGCAGCGTCGGCGCGCCCGTTGCGCAGGGCGGTCGCGACGGCGTAGGGGAGGGAGAAGCGCGCGGAGAGGTCGTTGGGCGCGGCTTGGCGCCCCACCTTCTCGGCGACGTCGGCCGAGGTCGCGATGGCGATGTCCCCGATCTCGCCGGTCGCGATCGGGCCGAGCGCGAGGGCGGCGTCGATCGCCGCGTGGCAGGTGAGGCAGGCGCTGTGCAGCTTGACCGAGGCCCGCAAGATGTAGGGGTCGCTGTCGCTTTCGCCCTCGGCCGGCGGGGCCCAGCGGGCGTCGGCGACGATGCCGTCGAACAGATCGCCGATGGCCTGGGGCGAGCCGGTGAACCCCGCGTCGGCCAGCTGTTGGGCGCGGACGGCACCGGCCGCCGCGCTGCCGGCGAACGCATGGCGCGCGGTGGCGCCGTCGAAGCACGCGGCCCACACCGGCACGACCGGGAGGGTCCCGGCGATGCGGGCGGCGGGCAGCGGGTCGAGGCCGCGTCCGACGGCCAGGCCCACGACGGCCCCGACGCCCGCGAGCCCGGCGTGGGGGTGGACCGGGTATCGAAGCTCCAGGCCGTCGTAGAGCGCGGCGGTCGCCTCGTAGCCGGCGATGAACCCGTCGACGATCGCCCGTCCGGAGTGGGC
>JAOPZG010000048.1 GCA_025964215.1 Conexibacter sp. | reverse complement strand
TGCGCGCCGCCCTCGCCGGTGGCGAGCACGACGCGGCCGGCCTCCGCGACGTCGTCCTGCGCCTCGCCGCCCTGGCCGACACGCTGCCCGAGCTCGCCGAGGCCGAGCTCGACCCCGTCCTCGTCGGCGCGCACGGCGTCGTCGTCGGCGGCGCCCGCGTCCGCCTGGCGTCACCCGTGCCGTGGGAGCGCGCGAAGACCTGGTGAGTTGCCCCGGCGGCGCCCGCTCTGCGAGGCTCGCCGGATGGGTCGCTATGAGGAGCTGGTCGCCGGGTGGTCGTGGGACGTGCCCGACCGCTACAACATCGTCCAGGACGTGTGCGACAAGCACCCGCGGGAGAAGGCCGCGATGGTGTGGGAGCGCTTCGACGGCGCGACGCGAGAGCTCGACTGGGGCGAGCTGCAGGACCTCGCCAACCAGGCCGCGCACGTGCTCGGCGAGCACGGGGTCGATCCGGGCGAGCGGGTCGCGGTCGTGCTGCCGCCGACGCCGGAGACCGCCGCGATCTTCTTCGGGACGTGGAAGCGCGGCGCGATCCTGCTCTCGATGTCGGTGCTCTACGGCGACGACGGGATCGCGCACCGGCTGAAGGACTCCAAGCCGCGGGTGCTGATCACCGACAAGGCGAACGCGCCGCGCTTCGCGCAGCACGTCGGCGAGACGGTCGGCGAGCTGCTGATCCTCGACGAGGGCGACGGCCTGCTGGCGGGCGCGCCGACCGACATGGTGTCCTACGACAGCGCGGCGGACGAGCCGGCGCAGTTGTACTACACCTCGGGCACGACCGGGCTGGCGAAGGGCATCGTCCACGCCCATCGCTACCTGCTCTCAAACAACGAGTACGAGATCTGCCACGTGGTCCAGGACGGCGAGCGCTTCCACGGCATGGGCGAGTGGGCGTGGGCGGCGGGGATCGCACCGCTGCTGGGTCCGTGGCGCCTGGGCGCCGTCCAGGTCGTCCTCCAGCGCGAGGGCGGCTTCGACCCGCGCGGCCAGCTCGACTTCCTGAGCCGCAACGCGGTGACGAACGTCTTCACGACGCCGACCGCGATGCGCTCGATGATGGCGATCGAGGACGCGGCGACGCGCTACCCGTGCGACTTCCGCCGCGTCTGCTCCGCCGGCGAGCCGCTGAACCCCGAGGCGATCCGCTGGTTCCGCGAACAGTACGGGTTGACCGTGCTCGACTACTACGGGTTGACGGAGTCCTACCCGTTGTGCGGGAACATGCCCTGGATGGAGGTCCGCGAGGGCTCGATGGGGCGGCCGATGCCGGGCTGGGACGTGCGGATCCTCGACGAGGACGAGCACGAGGTCGCCCAAGGCGAGCGCGGCGAGATCTGCCTGCTGGCGCGGTCGAACCCGCACTACCCCCTCGGGTACTGGAACGACGACGAGGCCGCGGCCGAGACCTTCGGCGGCGACTGGTTCCACACCAAGGACGCCGCGACCGCCGACGAGGACGGCTACATCTGGTACGCCGGCCGCGCCGACGACGTCATCATCTCGGCCGGCTACCGGATCGGCCCGTTCGAGGTCGAATCCGCCTGCATCGAGCACCCGGCCGTGCGCGAGGCCGCCGCGGTCGCGGCGCCCGACGAGCGCCGCGGGACGATCGTCAAGGCCTTCATCGTGCTCGCCGAGGGCCGCGAGCCCTCCGAGGCGCTCGGCGACGAGATCAAGGCCTTCGTCCGCGACCGGCTCTCGGCCTACGCCTACCCGCGCCGCGTCGAGTTCGTCGCGGACCTGCCCAAGACGCTGACGGGGAAGATCCGGCGGATCGAGCTGCGCGAGCGCGAGGCGGAGGCCGCGCGGGCTCAGAGCGCGTGACGGAGGCCGTCGCGCCTACGCGCTGACGTAGATCGGGTTCGGCAGGAGCACCGTCTTGCGCGCGGAGCCGCCCGCGAGGTCGCTCTTCTGGTCGCCGACGTTGAGCAGGATGCTCGCGCCCTTCTTGGCCAGCGCCTTGCGGGCGGCCGACTTGTAGGGGACGAGCGAGTCGCCCGTGTCGCTCGCGGGCCGGCAGGTGAGGGTGAACGGGCCCTTGATCCCCTGGGCGACGAGGTTCTTCTTGCGCGCCGCGCAGAGCGCCTGCGGCGCGCCCGTGACGAACGCGATCGCCACCTTCTTCGCGCGGGCGTGCTTGACGAAGGCCTTGGCCGCGGGGAAGGCCACCGACTTGCCGGTCACGACGCAGGTCGCGAGGCCTCCGAGGTCGAAGTCGACCGCGTCGAAGCAGTCCCAGTTCGACATGGTGGTCTCGTCGATGTCGAGGACGACCGTGGGCTTGCGCGGGTCCTTCTTCAGCTGCGCGTCGAGCAGCTTGGTGGCCTTGGCGAAGCCGGTGCCGATCGCCTTCTCGTAGGCGGCCTTGCCGGCGCGCAGCTCGGCGGGCGTCCTGGCGGTCCGGACGGTGGCGGCGCCGGCGACGGCGGCGAGCGCGACGGCGAGCAGGAGGGCGAGCGCGAGGGCGCGGGGCAGGAGGCGGGACACGCCCGCAGGCTACTCGTAGACCACCACGTCGGGCCGTGGCGAGAGCGCCATGACGGCCTGCGGTGACATCGTCTTCACGTCCTCCTTGTAGAAGAGCTTGAAGCCGCGGCGCATCGTCGGCGTCGTGTGGAGGAAGGCGTGGTACTTGGCGATCTTCACGCTGTTGGTCCCGAAGCCGTCCACGTTGACGACGGTCTGGACGCCGGGGACCTGGTGCAGGCGATCGGCGCGCGCGATCATGTCGTCCGTGAACCGGTGGACGATCAGCAGCTTCTCGGGCAGGTCGCGGGCGCGGACGATCTTCGCGAGGTAGGTCGCGGCGGCGTTGACGACGTCGGCGTCGGTCGAGCCGATGACCTTGCCGGGCAGCGCGCCGGCCGGGACGTGCCACTCGGGGTCGAGCGCGAGGCCGACGTCGGGCTCGCGCAGGAACGGCGCCAGCCGCGTGATCTCCGGGCCGAACTCGCCGCGGCCGGGCTGGATGTCGAGGATCAGCAGCGCGTGGATCTTGCGCGCGGCCTTCAGGTAGCTGCGGATCTTCGGGAACGCGAGGTGGTCGCGGTAGAGCCCCGTCTCGCCGGGCGCGGCGGTCGCGACGGTGGAGATCAGCTCCATCGCCGGCAGCACCGGGCGCGCCTTCAGGTTGTAGGGCTTGGCCTGCGCGAGCAGCTTGCGCGCGGCCTGGGCGGGCGTCCCGATCCCCAGCGCGCCGAGCTCGTCGTCGCGCGGGTTGCCGTAGAACGCCACGACGCGCCGGTCGGGGAACAGGCGCCGCCCGCCGCCGGGGAGCTGCGCGGGCTTGGGCCGGTCCTTGGCGCCGCTCTTGGCGTCGCCCTTCGAGGACGACGAGCCCTTCCCGCCACCGCCGCCGCCCGCGCCCGCCGCGACCCCGCCGACCACGGCCAGCAACGCCACCGCGCCGAGGGCGGTGAGGCGCCTCCGGCGTACGACGCGGGCATCCACGCGCCCATCATGCCCGGAAGTCGGGGTCCCATCACGTCCAGGCTCGACATCTCCGGGGACTCCGTCGAACCGGGGGAACCTCCGCGGCCCGCGTCGGTAAGGATGGGGAGATGGCTCTCCTGGACGGCAAGAAGCTCCTGATCACCGGCGTGCTGACCGATCGCTCGATCGCCTACACGGTGGCGCGCCGCGCGCAGGAGGAGGGGGCCGAGGTCGTGCTCACGGGCTTCGGCCGCGCGCTGCGGCTGACGCAGCGGATGGCGCAGCGGCTGCCGGAGCCGCCGGACGTGCTCGAGCTCGACGTCACCGACGAGGCGCAGATCGCCGCGGTCGCCGCCGAGCTGGAGCAGCGCTGGGGCGTCGTCGACGGCGTCCTGCACGCGATCGCGTTCGTGCCCGGCGACGCGCTCGGCGGGCGCTTCCTCGAGGCGCCGAAGGCCTCGGCGACGGCCGCGTTCGAGATCAGCGCGTTCTCGCTGAAGGCGCTCGGCGCGGCGTTCGCGCCGCTGCTGGAGAAGGCGCAGGACGGGGGGTCGCTCGTCGGCCTCGACTTCGACGCGACCAAGGCGTGGCCGATCTACGACTGGGCCGGCGTCTCGAAGGCCGCGCTGGAGTCGGTCAACCGCTACCTCGCGCAGTACCTCGGCCCGCGCGGGATCCGCTCGAACCTCGTCGCGGCGGGGCCGCTGCGCACGATGGCCGCGGGCGCGATCGAGGGCTTCGACCTCCTCGCCCAGGCCTGGGAGCAGGGCGCGCCGCTGACGTGGGACCTCGACGATCCCACGCCCGTCGCCGACGCCGTGCTCTTCCTGCTCTCGCCGCTCGCACGGGCGATCACCGGTGAGATCCTCCACGTCGACGGTGGCTTCCACGCGCTCGGCGTGCACGGCGGCGCGATCGCCGCGGCGGCGAGCGATTGAGAGCCGCCGGCGTCTGCGAACGCCGGCTTTGCGCGAACTGCCGCAGCATTTGGGACGATGCCGGGCGGTGCGACGCATCCGCGACTTCATGCCCGCCACGCTCAGCGTCGGCGTGCGACCCATGCTGGGCATCGTCGCGGCCACCTCGCGGGACGTCGCCTGGCTGCTCCCGCGCGACCCGCGCGACGCGACGCCGGGCCTGCTGCCGCGGCCGGCGCAGCTCTCGTTCCAGTACCAGGGCCACCTCGTCGTCCTCCACGGCAACGCCGAGCGCGCGCAGCAGGGCTGCGTCGCGTTCCACGCCAACCGCGAGGGCCGGATCGACAACCTCCGCGAGAGCCCGCGCCTCGACGTCCAGCTGACCGTCCGCGTCAGCGCCGGCGGCACGACCGTCGAGACCCGCACGATCAACGTCTCCGCCGGCGGCGCGCTCCTGGAAGGGACGACCTTCGGCCCGCGCGACGGCGCCGTCGAGGTCGCGATCCAGATGCCGCAGGACGGCGGCGAGGTCCACGCCCGCGGCATCATCGTCCGCACCCTCCCGGAGGGCACCGGCATCCGCTTCACCGACATCGACCCGGCCGCCCGCGACACGCTCGACTCCATGGTCCTCTCCATCCGCGCGGCCCTCGCCCGCCGCTTTGCCGAGCGCGCGAGCCGCGAGGACGCGGCGCGGGGGCGCTGAGCGGCGGACCCGATCGCTCAAGCGCGCATCAGCGCGTGCCGACGCTGAGTGCGTGCCGCGCTTCTACCGTCGCCACAGCTTCGCCGTGCAGCTGCTCGCCGTCCTCACGGTCATGCTCCCGGTCTCGCACTACCTCGCCCGCCATCCCACGCGGGATCAGGTGATCCAGCGCATGGCCGACTCCTACGCGCTCGGCCAGCAGCCGCACCTGAGCAAGGCGGAGATCCGCGCGCTGCGGGGGTCGCAGGAGGCCGTGCCGGCGGACCGCTGGGTGACCGAGGACACCTACCGCGGCTCGAGGTTCGACCGGCTGCGCGCGCCCGGCGAGGTGGCCGCCGTCGCGAGCTACTCCGACGGCTTCTTCACCCTCTCCGACCAGCGGCATCGCCTCGGCGACGAGCACGCGGTCGAGGAGGCCCAGCGGCGGCGCTCGGTGGCGGGCGGCTCGGCCGCCGAGGTCACGGTCCTGGCCTGCTGCGAGGGCAACGACGCGCCCGTCGCGCTGGTCCTGCGGGCGGCGGCGCCGGCACGCGTGCCGGCGACGGAATGGGCGCAGGTCACCGACCTCGACCTCGATCTCCCCCAAGGCCACCTCGCGCTCAGCAACGAGGGCAGCGCCGGTGAGGTCGTCGACGTGCCGCCCGGTCGCTACCGGATGCGGGTCGCCGGGACCGGCGCCGCCGGCGAGAGCGCGGTCCGACGCGAGCGCTTCCGCGTCGAGCTCTGGCCGCGGCGCGCGAACGCGCCGGCGGCCGTGGTCCGCGCGGGCAGCCGGCCCTAGTCTGACGGCGGCGGCGTCTCGGGCTTCGAGTACACCGCGCGCCACCACAGCTCCGCGAGCACGCGGATGGACTGGTGCGCGTCGCCGCCGCCCATGATCAGCTCGAGCGTCACGTGGCGCTCGACCATGGCGAGAAGTGCCTGCGCGGCGAGGCGCGGTGGGATGTCGGAGGGTGCGATGCCGCGGGCCTGGTCGCGGGCGATGCGGGCGGTGGCGCCCTCGACGAAGCGCACCACGTACGGCGCCCACTGCGGCGGCAGGCGGTCCTCCTCGCCGCTCAGCATCGCGGCGAGCGTGAGGACGTGCGCGTCGCGGTCGATGACCTTGACGGTCCGCGCGAGGCCCCGGCGCAGCTCGGCGCGCGGGTCGCCGGCGCCGTCGAGGTACGGCGACGCCGCCTCGTACATGTCCAGGAACGCGCGCAGGATCAGACGATCCACCAACGCGCGCTTGTTCGGGAAGTAGAAGTAGAGCGCGGTCCGCGACACGAACGCCCGCTTCGCGATCACGTCCATCGTCAGGCGGCGGTACTCGGTGTCGGCGAGCGCGTCGCGGGCGGCGTCGAGGATGGCCTCCTCGGTCGCGTTCCGCGACTCGCTGATCCCGAGCGGCTCGCCGCCTGATGTCACGTCTGGGCCAGCTCGAGGACGTGGGCGATGCGGTCGCGCGTCTCCGACGGCGCGACGACCTCGTCCACGAACCCCGCGGCGGCCGCGACGCGCACCGGCAGGTGCTCGGCCTCGTACGCGTCGGCCAGCATGGAGGCGTCGGCGCCCGCCTCGATCTCGCGGCGCCGGACCAGCTCGACGGCCTGCCGCGCGCCCATGACGCCGATCCGGGCGCCGGGCCAGGCAAGCGTGAGGGTCGCACCGAGATCGCGGGAGTTCATGACGATGTGCGCCCCACCATACGCCTGCCGCAACGTGACCGTGACCCTCGGCACCGACGCGCGCCCGAACGCGCGCAGCAGCGACGCGCCGTGGCGCAGCACGCCCGCCTGCTCCTGCGTCGCGCCCGGCAGGAACCCCGGCGTGTCGGCCAGGACGACGAGCGGGATCCCGAAGCGGTCGCAGAGGTCGACGAACCACGCGCCCTTCTCGGCCGCCGCCGCGTCGAGGCAGCCGCCGAGGTGCTTGGGCTGGTTGGCGATCACGCCGACCGCCCGGCCCTCGACCCGGCCGAAGCCGACGACGAGGTTGCGCGCCCACTTGGGCGAGAGCTCGAAGAACGTCCCGCGGTCGAGGATCCGCCGCGCGACCTCGCGCACGTCGTAGACCTTGCGCGCGCTCTCGGGCAGCACGTCGCCCGGGTCCTCCTCCGGCGCGTCGGCCGGCGGGACCAGCGGCGTGCCGTTGCCGACGCGGTCGGGCAGGAAGCTCAGCAGCTCGCGGACGAGCTCGGCCGCGTGGACGTCGTCGCGCGCGACGAGGTGCGAGACGCCGTTGGCGCCGTGGACCTTCGGACCGCCGAGGTCGGTCGCGGAGATGACCTCGCGCGTGACGCGCTCGATGATCTTCGGGCCCGTCAGGAACATCACGGCGTCGGCCGTCATCACCACGAAGTCGCCCAGCGCCGGCGAGTACGCGGCGCCGCCGGCGCACGGGCCGGAGACGACGCTGATCATCGGGACGGTCGCCTGCGCCTGCGCGCGGAAGATCGCGGCGTAGGCGGTCAGGGCCGCGACGCCCTCCTGCAACCGCGCGCCGCCGCTGTGCGGGAAGCCCACGACCGGGACGCCGAGCGCGTCGGCGCGCGCGATCGTCCGGGCGATCGTCTCGCCGCCCGAGGCGCCGAGCGAGCCGCCCTTGAACGTCCCGTCCTGCGCCCACGCGACCACGGCGCGGCCCTGGACGCGCCCGCTGCCCGACAGCACGCCGTCGCCGACCGCGGAGCGGATCGGCCGGTACGTGCCGGCGTCGAACAGCAGCTCGAGGCGCGCACGCGCCGCGAGCTGCTCGGGGAGGACGTCGAAGACCGCGCTCATGAAGGATCAGGCCGCCTGGAGGACGAGGGTCGCGTTCTGGCCGCCGAAGGCGAACGAGTTGCTCAGGGCGACCTTGAGGTCCGGCGCCTCGCGGGGCGCGCCGGCGATGTGGTCCGCGGCGCACTCGGGGTCGATCTCCTCGAGCCCGAGCGTCGGGGGCAGCGCGCCGCGGCGCAGGGCCTCGACGCACGCGAGCGCCTCGATCGCGCCGGCGGCGCCGAGCGTGTGCCCGACGGCGCCCTTGCACGAGGAGACCGGCGGGCCGTCCTCGCCCAGCACCTGGCGCAGGGCGAGCGTCTCGACGCGGTCGTTGATCGGCGTGCTCGTGCCGTGCGCGTTGACGTAGCCGACGTCCTCCGGCGCGAGGTCGGCGTCGCGCAGCGCGGCCTTCATGGCCTCGATGGCGCCACGGCCGTTGACCTCGGGCTGGGTGATGTGGAACGCGTCGTTGGACGCGCCGTAGCCGGTGACGCGCGCGAAGATCTGCGCTCCGCGGGCCTTGGCGTGCTCCTCGCGCTCCAGGACCAGGACCGCGGAGCCCTCGCCCATGACGAAGCCGTCGCGGCGCGTGTCGAACGGGCGCGACTCGCCGACGCGCGACAGCGCGCCCATGCGCTTGAACGCCGCGAGGCAGAGGCCGACGAGCGCCGCCTCGGTGCCGCCGGCGACCATCACGTCGGTCTCGCCGCGCGCGATCATCCGCGCGGCCTCGCCGATCGAGTGCGCGCCCGTCGAGCAGGCGCTGGCGATCGAGAAGCCCGGGCCGTGGAAGCCGCGGCGCATCGCGATCTGGCCGGCGGCCGCATTGGGCATCATCATCGGGACGAAGAGGGGGGAGACCGCGCGGTCGCCCTCCTCCAGCCAAACCTGGCACTCGCGCTGCAGCGTGGTCAAGCCGCCGACGCCGGTGCCGACGATCACGCCGACGCGCGACGGATCGATCCCGCCCATCAGGCCCGCTTCGTCCGCGGCCTCGTGGGCGGCGGCGACCGCCAGCTGCGCGAAGCGATCGGTGCGGCGGGCCTCCTTCGGCGTCATCACCGTCTCCGGGTCGAACTCCGCGCAGGGCGCGATGCCGTCCTCCGAGATCCCGCCGCGCATCGCGAGCAGGGC
>JAOPZG010000664.1 GCA_025964215.1 Conexibacter sp. | reverse complement strand
CGCGGACGTCGACCGGCTCGAGGCCCGCGGCGCGGACCGCGGCCAGGAGGCCGTCGAGGCCCAGCGGCAGCTCGTCGGCGCTCGCGCCGCCCAAGGCCATCAGGAACTCCTCAGACGGCGGCCGCGTCCAGAAGCCCTCGCCGAGGAGCACGATCCCACCGTCCGGTCGCGCCAGCGCGGCCAGCGCGCCGAGCGCCTCCGGGAACCCGCCGTGCGCGTGCGAGGACGCCGCACCCGGTCTCCACCGCCCGCGCCGCCGCCGAGGGCAGCTCCAGCCCCGCGATCGCCTCGTCGAGGTCCGCGGCGCCGATCGGGTTCATCAGCGGGACGGCGGCGTGCGCGCGGAAGGACGCGGGCTCGATCACGCGAGCAGCGTAGCCTTGTAGGAGTGGGTCACGAGCACGCACACGACCACGCCGGCGCCGCCGGCCACGGTCACAGCCACGAGATCTCAGATGACGCGGACCGCGGCAAGCTGGCGATCGCCCTCGGGCTGATCCTGGCCTTCATGGCCGTCGAGGTCGCCGTCGGGATCGCCGCCTCCTCGCTGGCCCTGCTCTCCGACGCCGCGCACATGCTCACCGACGCCGCGGCGATCGCGCTCGCGCTCGTCGCGATCGACCTCGCCCGCCGGCCCGCCCGCGGCGCGTTCACCTTCGGCCTCAAGCGCGCCGAGATCCTCTCGGCCCAGTTCAACGGCGCGACGCTCCTGGTCCTCGGCCTGCTCGTCATCGTCGAGGGCGTGCGCCGCGTGATCGACCCGCCCGAGGTCGGCGGCGCCGCCGTCCTGATCGTCGCGCTGATCGGCGTCGCGGTGAACCTCGCCGCGACGTGGACGCTCGCCAGCGCCAACCGCACCTCGCTCAACGTCGAGGCCGCCTATCAGCACATGCTGACCGACCTCGCGGCGTTCATCGCCACGGCGATCGCCGGCGCGGTCATCCTGCTCACCGGCTTCCGCGAGGCGGACGGCATCGCCGCCCTGCTCGTCGCCGCGATCATGTTGTACGCCTCGTTCGGGCTGCTCAAGGAGTCCGGCCGGATCTTCCTCGAGGCCGCGCCGCGCGGCATGGACGTCCAGGAGATCGGCCGCGCCCTGGCCCGCGCGCCCGGCGTCGTCGAGGTCCACGACCTCCACGTCTGGGAGGTCTCCTCGGGCTTCCCGTCGCTGGCCGCGCACGTCGTCGTCGGCCGCGACCGCGACTGCCACGAGGCGCGCATGGACCTCCAGCAGATCCTGCGCGAGCGCTTCGCGATCGAGCACACCACGTTGCAGATGGACCACGAGGGCGGCGACCTCGTCCAGCTCGAGGTCCGCTGCGACGAGGGGCTGCCCGTGGTCAGGGCAGGCGCAGCGGCGGACCCGCCCGCCGGACGCCCTCGGTGACCGGGAGCGCCGCGAGCGCGTCGGAGAGCCGGACCGCGTCCGGCGTCGCGAGGTCGAAGTCCAGCTCGAGCAGCGGGATCAGGACGAAGCGGCGCTCGAGCAGCCCGGGGTGCGGGACGGTGAGCCGCGCTGAGCGGTGCGCGCGACCGGCGTAGAGCAGGACGTCGACGTCGATCGGCCGCGGGCCGTGGCGCACGTATTCCGGGCCATCGGTCGTCCGGCCGAGCGCGCGCTCGACGCCCTTCACGGCCTCCAGCAGCGCGTCGGGATCCAGCGCCGTCTCGACCGCCAGGCACGCGTTGAGGAAGACCGGCTGGTCGAGGACGTCGCCGACCGGGTCGGTCTCGTAGGTCGCCGACGACGCGGTCGTCAGGACGCCCGCCGCCGCGAGCCCGTCGACCGCGGCCTGGAGCATCGCGCGCCGGTCGCCGAGGTTGGAGCCCAGGCCCAGGTGGGCCGCGCTCATGCGCCCGGGAGCAGCAGCGCGAGCTGGCGGCTCTGGGCCAGCAGCGTGCCGTCGGGCGCCCAGATCGCCCCGTCCTCCTCGAAGAAGCCGCCGCTCGCGGTCGAGGAGCTGAAGCGCGCGAGCACCGGCGTCTCGGGCGTCATGCCCGGATGCGGGAGCCGCGTGCGGAAGTGGATCGTGAGGTCGACCGTCGGCGCCGGAGTCGGCGCCTTCAGGAGCGCGAACGGCGAGGGCAGCCAGGCGTCGGCGTAGAACGCGACCGCCGCGGCGTCGGCCACGCGCGGCTCGGCCAGCCGCAGCCACCCGCCGACGACCGCCTCGTCCCCGCCGCTCATCACGCCCGGGCCGAAGACCGGCGCCATCGCGGCGCGCTGGGCGATCTCGGGGATCCCCGGACCGGCCGGCACGACGTGCAGCTCCGGCGGCGGCCCGACGTCCGGGGCCGGCGCGGCGTACTCGGCGGCGGCCGGGAAGTCGGAGGCGAACGCGGCCAGCGCGAGCACCATCGTCCGGTCGTCCTGGACCATCCGCGCGCTCAGCGAGGTCAGCGTCCGGCCCTCGCGCTCGACGCTCACGTGGATCTGGGCCGGCCGGCCGGGCGCCGGGGCGCGCAGGTAGTGGAGCGTCAGCGAGCGCGGCGCGCGATCGGGGTCGAGCACCGCCCCGGCCAGCGCGCGCAGCATCATCGCCGCGATGTAGCCGCCGTTGGGCCCACCGCGCGGGACGGTCCAGGCCGAGGAGATGTCGGCCTGCCACACGCCGTCGCCCGCGGGCGCCACGGCGGTGTCCCGCTCGAAGGCGGAGATGGACGGCACGGTCGCCATCGGTCCCGCCTCAGTCGTCGTCGTCGCCGCCGCGCTGGCGCCAGACCTCGACGCTCACCTCGTCGACGGTCAGCGGGATCGGCGGCTCGGGCTTGGCGGCCTTGACCCACACCTCGTCGGCGGAGTACTCGTCCAGCAGGCGATCGGCGACGGCGCTGCACAGCCGCTCCAGCGTCTTGTAGGAGCGCTGCTGGGCGACGAGCGAGACCGTGTTGCAGACCTCGCCGTAGTCGACGGTGTCCTCGACCATGTCGGTGACGGTCGCGTCGCAGTCGCCGACCTCCAGGCGGATGTCGAGGACCAGCCGCTGGCCGAC
>JAOPZG010000612.1 GCA_025964215.1 Conexibacter sp. | reverse complement strand
GGTGCGCGCGCGGCTCGCCGCCGCCGGCCGGGCGCGCGCGGCATCCTACACGTGGGAGCGCTGCGCGGACGAGACGCTGGCGTCCTACCGCCGCGCGCTCGCGCGCTAGTCGCCGGTGCGCGCCCGGCGCTCCTGCAGCCGCTGGTAGAGCGCGCCGCCGACGCGGCGCGCCTGGCCGGTCCAGGTCCGCGCCTTGGCGAGGTCGTACTCGAGCTCGCCGAAGACGGAGTCCTTGGCCCGGACGTGGGAGACCGGGACCGTGAAGCCGGCGTCGCGCGGGTCCAGCGAGGCGGCGATCAGGCCGTCGCCGCTGCAGGACTCCGTGACGGAGTGCTCGGCGATGACGTGCGCGCCGGCCGCGGTCAGGAAGTCCAGGCAGCGCTGGTGGGTCAGCGGGTCGCCGGTGATCGTGTGGTGGTGGGTCGAGACGACCAGGAAGCGCACGCGCCCGCTGCGCATCGCCTCCTCGGCCGCCTGCAGCACGTGGAGCTCGGCACCCTGGGCGTCGCAGAGCACGAGGTCGAAGCGCGGGATGCCGCGGTCGGCGAGCAGCCCGTCGACCGTCACGGTCGGGACCTCGCGGACCTTCCAGTCGCTCTCGCACGCGAGCCAGACCGTGCCGCCGTGGTCGAAGCCGACGGCGCCGTGGACGAACGTGCCGTCCATGCCGTTGAGCGCGAAGTTCGCGCGGCCGACCTCGATGTTCACCGGGTCGGGCTCGACCATCACGTTGACGGCGCCCGGCAGCTCCTTGTGGAACCACATCGAGTAGTAGGACCAGAAGCTGCCCAGCTCGGCCATCGCCGGCCGCTCCGCGCCCTCGTCCTTCAGGCGCTGCACGAGCGCATGGAAGACCGCCTCCTCCTGGGGCTCGTGATGGCCGCGCAGCTCCCGGATGATCGCCGTCGTCATGGCGCCGTGGTAGCAGCCCTCATCGATCAGCACCCCGTTGTGCATCACCTGCACCGAGCGGCCGTCACGGTCCTGGACCTCGCCGGCGTCCGGGACCTTCGGGATGGCGTCGGTGTCGCGGACGGCGACGGTCAGGGCGACGCGGCGGGCGAGATCGGGGCGGAGGGTCTCCATCGCGAGGGCAGGCTAGAAGGTCTCGGCCCCCTAGGCTTGGCGGCGAGTGCCCACCCGCGCGATCACCGAGCCCGACGCTCCCGACCCCGCCGCCGGCGACGTCCTCGACACCGCCGAGGCGGGGCGGCTCGTCCTGCGCGGCGGCGCCCTGCGCGTGGGCGGCTTCGTCGTCGGCCTGCTGGCGTCGCTGGTGGGCGCGGCGCTGGTCACGCGGCACCTCGGCCCCGAGGACTACGGCCGCTACCAGGCCGTCGTCGCGCTGGTCACGATCGTCCAGGCGGTGACCGACCTGGGGATGGCCGCGTTGGGCCTGCGCGAGTACGCGCAGCGCACCGGCGCCGACCGCGAGCACTTCATGCGCACGCTGCTGGGCATGCGGCTGGCGCTGACGACCGGCGGCGTCCTGCTGGCGATGGCCGTCTCGTGGGCGCTGGGGTACGACAGCCAGATGATCCTCGGCGCCGGGCTCCTCGGCGTGGGCCTGATCTTCGCCGTGCTCTACGGCACGCTGAGCATCCCGCTCGCCAACGACCTGAAGATGGGCGCGGTGACCGGGTTGGACGTCGCGCGCCAGGTCGGCGTCGCCGCGGTGTTCATCGTGCTCGTCGCGCTGGGCTCCGGCGTCGCCGGGTTCCTGGCCGCGACGATCCCGATCCACCTGGCGCTCGTGTTCGTGGCGCTGGCGCTCGTGCACGGCCGGGTGCCGCTGCGGCCGACCTTCGACCGCCGCGAGTGGCTGGCGCTCGTGCGGCCGACGATCACCTTCGCGCTGGCGACCGCCGTCGGCAGCCTGTACGTCTACGCGGCGCTCGTCCTGACCTCGCTGGTCTCCACGAAGTACGAGACCGGGCTGTTCGGCGCGTCGTTCCGCGTGTACCTGATCGCCGCCTCGGTGCCGGGCGTCCTGGTCACGACCGCGTTCCCGCTGCTCTCGCGCGCCGCGCGCGACGACCAGGTCCGCCTGCGCTACGCCACGCAGCGGCTGTTCGAGGGGACGGCGGCGCTCGGCGGCGCCGCGCTCATCGCGTGCGTGCTCGGCGCGGCGCCGATCATCGCGGTCGTCGCCGGCTCGCAGTACGACGGCGCGATCCCGGTCCTGCGCGTGCAGGGCACGGCGCTGGCGCTGACGTTCGTGATCTCGACCTGGGGCTTCACGCTGCTGGCGATGCACCGCCACCGTCAGATGATCCGGGCGAACGCCGTCGCGCTGGTCATCAGCGTCGTCACCGTGCTGCTGCTGGCCCACAGCCACGGCGCGCAGGGCGCGGCGTTCGGCACGCTGCTCGGCGAGACGTGGCTGGCCTGCGGCTACTTCTGGGGGATCGCGGGCGGCGACCGGGCGATGCGGCCCAGCTTCAGGGTCGTCCAGCGGATCGTGCCGGCCATCGCGCTCGGCCTGCTGCCGTGGTTCCTGCCGGTTCCCGACGCGATCTCCACGATCCTCGGCCTCGGCCTCTACGCCCTCGCCCTGCTCCTGCTCGGCGGGCTGCCGGAGGAGATCCGCGAGCACCTGCCCGGTCCGCTGGGGCGCCTCGGGCTCGCGACGCCGGACGGCTCCGAGCTGCCGGACGGCTCCGAGCCGGCGGGCGGCGGCTGATGCGGATCGGGATCAACGCCCTGCACCTCACCGAGGGCGGCGGCGGGGCGGTCCGCTACGCCGGCGAGCTGCTGCGGGCGATCTGCGAGAACGCGCACGGGCTCGACATCACGGTGTTCGTCAGCCGCGAGGCGCCCGAGGACATCGTCAACGCGGTGTGGGCCAGCGCGGTCCGCTTCGTGACGGTGCCGGTCCCGGCCCAGGGCCGGTCCACCGCCCTCGTCCAGGTCGGCGGCCTCCTGCCCTACGCGCTGCGCCACCGCGTGCAGGTGCTGCACTCGCTGGCCGGCGTCGGCCCGCCGCGCGTGCCGGGGGCGATGGCCAGCGTCGTCACGCTGCTCGACGTCATCTGGCTCCTGCTGCCCGACCAGGTGAGCATGACCGCCGCGCAGCGCGCCACGTGGATCCGCTTCAGCCGCCTGGCGACCGGGACGGCGACGCGCGTCATCGCGATCTCCGAGGCGGGGGCGCGGGACATCAGCAAGGCCTATGACATCCCGCGAGCGAAGATCGACGTCACGCCGCTCGGGGTGCGGACGGTCGCGCTGGCCGAGCCGACGCCGGAGCCCGAGCTGCGCGCGCGGCTCGGCCTGGGCGACGGGCGGATCCTGCTGAGCATCGGCCAGCAGCAGCCCTACAAGGCGCAGGACCAGCTGATCCGCGCGCTCGCCGCGCTCGACGAGGAGGAGCACGGCGACGTCGTCCTCGCGCTGCCCGGGCCGCCGACCGCCTACGGCGCCGAGCTGGAGCGCCTGGCCGCCGAGCTCGGCGTCGCCGACCGCGTCGCGCTGCTCGGCTTCGTGGCCGACGAGGACGTCGAGGGGCTGTTCGTCGTCGCGACCGGCGTCGTGCAGCCGTCGCGGATGGAGGGCTTCGGCCTCCCGGCGCTGGAGGCGCTGCACCGCGGCCGGCCGCTGGCCACGAGCGGGCACTCGGCGCTGGGCGAGGTCGTCGGCGACGCCGCGCTGCGCTTCGACCCGGACGACGTGGGATCGGTGACCGGCGCGCTGCGCCGCCTGCTCGACGACGAGGCGCTGCGCGACGACCTCGCCGTGCGGGGGCCGCTGCGCGCCGCGACGTTCACCTGGGAGGCCACCGCTGCGGCGACGCTCGAGAGCTACCGGCGGGCGCTGCATCGCGGGCGATCGTGATACTGCCGTCGATGATCCAGCTGTCTCGCCAGTACAACAAGCTCTGCGATCTGCCGGACTTCGACGACCCGGCGCTGCGAGCGATGCTCCGCGACATCGTCGCGCCCGGCTACGCCCCCGAGGAGGAGCTGCGGCGCAAGTTCTGGGAGTACGCGATGTTGGGGTTGTACCTCGAGGAGGTCGGCGCGCTGCGCGACGACGCCGAGGTGCTGTCGATCGCCGCGGGGCACGAGGAGCCGCTCTACTGGCTGGCCAACCGCGTCGGGCGCGTGGTCGCGACCGACATCTACGGCGAGGGCGCGTTCGCCGTCGACGACCGCGAGGCCGACGCGTCGATGCTCACCGATCCCGGGCACTGGGCGCCCTACGACTACCGCGCCGACCGGCTCGAGGTCCGCTCGATGGACGCGCTGCACGTCGACTACCCCGACGAGTCCTTCGACGTCGTCTTCAGCCTGTCGTCGATCGAGCACTTCGGCCAGCCGCAGGACATCCGCCGCGCGGCCGCCGAGATGGGGCGCGTCGTCAAGCCGGGCGGCCACCTCGTCATCGTCACCGAGATGCTGGTCAAGGCCCACCCGCTGGACTGGGCGCCGCTGCAGGTCGCGATCAAGACGCTCAGCGGTGGCCGGCGGCTCCCGCGCGCGACCATGCGCAAGCGGATGATGGACGCCTTCCGGCCGCGCGACCTGCAGCGCGACGTCATCGCGCCGACCGGCCTGGAGCCCGTCCAGCCGCTGGACTACACGCTCTCGCCGTCGACCTACGACAACCTGATCACGTGGATCGGCGACGACATGCGCCCGGCGTCCGGCAGCGACTACCCGCACATCCTGCTCAAGGGCCACGGGTCGCCGTGGACGTCGGCGTTCATCGCCTTCCAGAAGCCGCCCCGATGAGCGGGAGGACCCGGGTCCTCATCGTCCGCGGCCACCAGGCCACGCCGTGGGACCTGCGCCAGTGGGAGAGCCTGCCCGGGCGCTTCGACGTCGCCTACCTGCGCACGCGCTCCAACGGCTGGGACACGTCGTCGGTCGGGCTCGAGGCGGTCGACGCGGGCGCGCTGCGCGACCGCCTGCCGCGCGGGCTGCTGGGCGACATCCCGGCGCTGCTGGTCGGCGACCGCTACACCCACGGCGCGGACGCGGCGTTCGCCGGCGCCGACGTCGTGCACAGCGAGGAGCTGGGCTACTGGTTCGCCGCCGACGCGGCGCGGCGCAAGGCGCGCAACGGGTTCCGGCTGGTGCAGACGATCTGGGAGACGCTGCCGCACGGCCGGACCTACCGCCGCGCCGGGACCGCCCGCCACCGCGACGACGTGCTCGGCGCGACCGACCTGTTCCTCGCCTCGACCGAGCGCGCCCGCTACGGGCTGCTGCTGGAGGGCGTGCCCGAGGGGCGGATCGAGGTCTGCCCGCCGGGCATCGACGTCGACCGCTTCGCGCGCGCCGCCGCGGGCCCGCCGCCGGCCGAGCACGTGCTGATCGCGCCCGGCCGGCTGGTCTGGGAGAAGGGCCACCACGACGCGCTGCGCGCGCTGGCGCTGCTGCACCGCGGGATCGTGACCGCGCCGGGCGGGGCGACCGTCAAGCCGCGGCTGCGCATCGTCGGCGCGGGCCCGGAGGAGGGCCGCCTGCGCGCGGCCGCCGAGGAGCTTGGGCTGAGCGCGGCCGTCGAGATCGGCGCGCTGCCCTACCCGGAGATGCCCGCCGCCTTCGCCGCGGCGTCCTGCCTGGTGCTCGGCAGCCAGTCCTCGGCCACCGGCGCCCCGCATCCGTTCGGCACGCCGCGCGCGTTCTGGGAGGAGCAGTTCGGCTTCGTCTTCGTCGAGGCGATGGCCGCCGGCCTCGACATCGTCACGACCACCAACGGCGCGATCCCCGAGGTGCTCGACGGCCACGGGACGCTCGTGGCCGCGGGCGACTACGTCGGCATGGCCCGCGCGCTGGCGGCCGGCCCGCTGTCGCGCCCGCCGGGGAC
>JAOPZG010000535.1 GCA_025964215.1 Conexibacter sp. | reverse complement strand
CGAGCCGGAGGCCGTCGCGCGCGCAGCGCTGGCCGGCGGCGTCGTGCTGCACCGGCTCGCGCCGGCCGAGGCCGCGGGCCTCGAGCGCCTCTTCTTCGAGCTGACCGATCCGACCCACACCGAGCTGGCAGGAGCCACCGCATGAGCACCACGACCCTCACCCCGCCGCTGTCGAGCGACGTCGCCGGCGTCCACCGACGACCCGGCCTCGGCCGCCTCGTCGCCGTCGAGCTGCGCAAGGTCCTCGACACCCGGGCCGGCTTCTGGCTCCAGGTCGCGACCGTCGCGCTCACCGTGCTGGTGGTGATCGTCCGCCTCGCGGCCGGCGACGCCGCGGACCACGACTTCGCCTCCGTCCTCGACGCCGGGCTCAAGCCGGCGGCCGTCCTGCTGCCGATCGCCGGGATCCTGCTCGTCACCTCGGAGTGGTCGCAGCGCACGGGGATGATCACGTTCGCGCTCGTGCCGGTGCGCTCGCGCGTGCTCGGCGCCAAGCTCGTGGCGAGCCTCGTGCTCGCGCTCGCGACGCTCGCGGTCAGTGCCGCCATCGTGGCGGCGGGCGTGCTCGTCGCCGGCTCCGGCGCGCCTTGGTCGGACGCCGGGACGCTCGTCGCCCAGTCGTCGGTCTACCTCGGCGGCGGCATGCTCACCGGCGTCGCCTTCGGCATGCTCCTGCTCGCCTCGGCGCCCGCGATCGTCGCGCTCTTCGCGTTGCCGATCGGGTTCACCGCGCTCGCCACGCTGCCGTTCCTCGCGGGCTCCGCCCCGTGGCTCGACACCCGCCTCGCCCTCGACCCCCTCTCGCACGAGGCGCTGCGCGCCACGCAGTGGGCGCACGTCGCCACCGCGCTCGCGCTCTGGATGCTGCTGCCGCTCGCGCTCGGCCTCTGGCGGATCACGCGGCGGGAGGTGGCGGCGTGAGGCGGGTAGCTCTCTCTGGCACGTCAACCCCGAAGGAGATCCCCATGGCTGATTTGACCCCGCTGGACGAGAAGCTCGCCGAGGTGCTCGGCCTCGCGCAGGCGGCGCAGGTCGCGACGACGACCGTCGCGAAGATGGAGGACGCGGACGCGTTCGCCGAGGCGCTGTCGCAGATGGGCGAGGAGGCGGCCGAGACCGAGCGGCGGACCGACGCGCTGATCGACGGCCTGGACGGCAAGAAGACCGCGATCCGCGAGCTGGCCCGCGAGACCAAGGGCGAGGCGACCGAGATGATGGAGACCTACCTCGAGGGCGAGGAGGAGGCGCTCGACGGCTTCGAGTTCCTGAGCATGGCCGAGGCCGGCGAGCTCTGCCACTGGGAGATCGTCGAGAAGATGTCGGAGACGATCGGCGCCGGCGACGTGCTCGCGCTGGCCGGCTGGGCGGTCGGCGTGCAGCGCGAGCACGTCGACCGCGTGCGCAAGGCGTCGCTGCGGCTCGCCGTCGAGGAGGTCGCGGGCTAGCCCTTGACCTTGCGGTCGTCCCGCAGCTCGATCTGGAGGTCGTCCTGCGCCGGCTGGCCGGCCTCCAGCTCGCGGCCGCGCTCGAGCTCGGCGTTGAGCTCGGCGCCGAGCAGCACGGCGATGTTGGCGATCCAGAGCCAGACGAGGAAGGCGATCACGCCGCCGATCGCGCCGTAGGTCTTGTTGTAGGAGCTGAAGTTCGCCACGTAGAGCGCGAACAGCGCCGAGGCCACCAGCAGCACGACGAGCGCGACGACGCCGCCGATCGTGATCCAGCGGAAGCCCGGCTGCTTGACGTTCGGCGCCGCGTAGTAGAGGACCGAGAACATCAGGCTGACGACCAGCGCGATGATCGGCCACTTGGCGATGTCCCACGCGGTCACCGCCGCCGAGCCCGCGCCGACGACGCCGCCGAGCTGCTGCGCCACCGGGCCGGTGACGACGACCGCGAGCGCGCACGCCGCGAGCAGCAGGATCATCACGGTGGTGACGATCAGCTGCATCGGCCGCAGCTTCCAGAACGGCCGGCCCTCCGGCACCTCGTAGATCGCGTTCGACGCCCGCGCGAACGCGCCGACGTAGCCCGACGCGCTCCAGATCGCGACGCCGATCCCCACGATGAACGCGACGCTCGCCCCGCCGCGCCCGCCGGCCACCTGCTTGACCGCGCCGGAGAGGATGTCGTTCGCCGGCCCCGGCGCGAGCGCCTTCAGGTTGTCGAGGATCGGCTGCGTCGCCGACGGCCCGATCAGCCCGATGATCGAGATCAGCGCGATGATCGCCGGGAAGATCGCGAGCACCCCGTAGTAGGTCAGCGCCGCGGCCCAGTCGGTCAGGTTGTCGGCCTTGAACTCCTTGACGGTGCGCTTGAGCACCGCCCACCACGACCTGCCCGAGAGGTCGGTGGGATCGTCGGGGGTCGGCTCGGCGCTCGCTCGTTCCATGTCCCACATCGTTCCCGGTCCGCCGGTCGCCCTACGCATGGATGTCTCGTTTATCTCCGAGGACGGCCGGGGAACTCCGGCGCCAAGACCACCCCCGATGCACAGGGAGGACCGATGACCCAGACCGACGCCGGGACCGGCGAGCAGGTCAAGGACAAGGCGACCGAGGTCGCCGGGCAGGCGCAGGAGAAGGCTCAGCAGGCCGCGGGGCAGGCGCGCG
>JAOPZG010000537.1 GCA_025964215.1 Conexibacter sp. | reverse complement strand
CGCGCGGACTCGCGCTCGGCGGCGCTGCGCGCGCGCTCGGCCTCGCCACCGTCGCCCTTCTTGCCCCCTCCGAACAGCGGCGTCACTCCGGCTCCCCTGCGTGCAGCGCCAGCCAGTCCTCGAGCAGCACGGCGGCCGCGCGGGAGTCCTCGCTGGTGCGGTTGTCGCCGGACTTGGCGGCGATCGCCGTCGTGAAGCGCTCGTCGTAGAGCTCGACCGGGATCGGCTTGACGCGCTCGCGCAGCTTCTCGGTCCACTCCCGCGTCTCGCGGGTCTGGTCGGTGTCGCGCCCCGAGAGCCCGAGCGGCAGCCCGACGACGATCCGCGCGACCTCCCGCTCGCGGGCGAGGTCGGCGACGCGCACGAGGCCCTTCCGGGTCCCTGGTCGCTCGATGTGCTCGATGGGCGTCGCGAGCGTCCCCGTGGGGTCGCTCACGGCCACGCCGCAGCGGGCCGATCCGTAGTCCAGCGCCAGCACGCGCATGAGGCTAGAGAACCAGCGACCGCGGACGGTGTCTCACGAGGCCAGGGCGCTCTCGATGTGCGCGCGCGCCGCCGCCAGGGCGTCGTCGAGCTTCTCGGGGTCGCGGCCGCCCGCCTGGGCCATGGTGTCGCGGCCGCCACCGCCGCCGCCGACGACCTGCGCGGCGACCTTGACCAGCGCGCCGGCCTTGATCCCGCGCTCGACCAGCGACGGCGCGACCGAGGCGATCAGCGCGACCTTGCCGCCGGTCACCGCGCCGAGGACGATCGCGGCGTCGCCGAGCGCGTTCTTGAGGTGGTCGGCGATCTCCGGCAGCGCCTTGGCGTCGGCGACGTCCACCGTCGTCGTGAGGACCTGGACGCCGTGGAGGTCCTGCGCGCGCCCGGCCAGCGCGGCGACGTCGACCGCGCCGTTGGTGCCCGACGCCGTCGCCTTCGCGGCGGCCTTGAGCTGGGCCTGGAGGTCGGCGACCTTGGCCGGGACCTGCTCGGGCGAGGTCCGCAGCTCGCCGGCGGCCGCGCGGATCAGCGCGTCGTGGGAGCGCAGCAGCGTCACGGCCTCCGGGCCGGTGACGGCCTCGATGCGCCGGACGTTGGAGGCCGAAGAGCCCTCGCTCACGATCCGGAAGACGCCGATCTCCGCCGTCGAGCGCACGTGCGTGCCGCCGCAGAGCTCGCGGGAGTAGGAGCCGTCGGCGATCTGGACCATCCGCACCACGTCGCCGTACTTCTCGCAGAAGAGCGCCATCGCCACGAGCTCCTGGGCCTCCTTCAGCGTCGTCGTGATCGGGCGCACGGGGTCGTTGGCGAGGATCCAGCCGTTGACCCGGTCCTCGACCTGCGCGACCTCCTCGGGCGAGAGCCGCGTGCCGTGCGTGAAGTCGAAGCGCAGCTTGTCCGGGCCGACGTAGGAGCCGGCCTGGCGGACGTGCGTCCCCAGCGCCTCGCGCAGCGCGGCGTGGAGCAGGTGCGTGGCGGTGTGGTTGGCCTGCGTCGCGTGGCGCGCGCCACGGTCGACGCGGGCGAGCACCGCCGCGCCGGCTTGCAAAGCGGGGTGGGCGGGTCCGGCTCCTCCCTCGAGCACGACCGCCTGGTCCTCCCCCGCGCGCAGCACCTCGCTGACCTCGGCGCGGAAGCTCCCGTCCTCGGTCTCGATCACGCCGAGGTCGCTGATCTGCCCGCCGCCCTGCGCGTAGAACGGCGAGGACGCGAGCTTCACGAACGTCCGGCCGCCCTGCTCCAGGACGCCCGCGACCGTCGTGCGCTCCTCGAGGTGCTTGTAGCCGGTGAACTCCGTCGGCTCCTCGGCGAGCTGGCGGATGACCTCCTGCCGCGCCCCCACGCGCTCCTGCGCGCCGGCGCCGGCGGCGGAGCGCACGCGCTGCTCCTCCATCAGCTCGTCGAAGCCCGCGATGTCGACCGGGACCTCGCGCTCGGCCGCGATCTCGACCGTGAGGTCGATCGGGAAGCCGTAGGTGTCGTGGAGCTTGAAGGCGTCCTCGCCGCTGACCGCGCCGCGCGCGAGCAGGTCGTCGAGCATCGCCAGCCCGGTCTCCAGCGTGCGGCCGAAGCCCTGCTCCTCGGCGGTGACCCAGCGCAGGATCGCGTCGCGCTCGCGCGCGAGCTCGGGGTACGCGCCGCCCATCGTCTCCATCACGACGTCGACGTACTTGGGCAGGAACTCGCCCGCGAAGCCGAGCCGGTGGCCCTGGGCGATCGCGCGCCGCATCAGCCGGCGCAGGACGTAGCCGCGATCCTCGTTGGAGGGCACGACGCCGTCGGCGATCAGGAAGGTCATGCCGCGCGTGTGGTCGGCGAGGATCCGCAGCGCGCGCTCGTCGATCTCGTTGGTCGCGAGCGAGCGGCCCAGCTCCATCAGCGGGATGAACTGGTCGGTGTCGAAGATCGAGTCGACGCCCTGCTGGATCAAGGCCATGCGGTTGAGGCCGAGGCCCGTGTCGATGGACTGCTTCGGCAGCGGCGTGAGCGTCCCGACCGGGTCCTGGTTGTACTGCATGAACACGAGGTTCCAGTACTCCAGGAAGCGCTCACCGTCGGAGCCCGGCAGCTCGTCGGCGGAGCCGAATTCGAGCCCGCGGACGAGGTAGAG